>NZ_CAMZMX010000024.1:0-70153 GCF_947311875.1 Pseudomonas sp. PARCl1 | reverse complement strand
GCACCAAGGCGTTCGCGCGCGAATCCCACAGGAATAATTGGCCCGAAACAAACGTAGGAGCGAGCGCAGCTCGCGATGCGCCGCGCGGGCGGCGCTCGCTCTAACAGGCGCTGCATACGTTGTGGCAAACACCTGTCAGCCCTGATGCGATCCCTGTGGGAGCTGGCTTGCCGGCGATAGGGCCATCAAATCCACAACAAATTCCGGATCAGTCGTACATCACCTTCTTCTTCCAGGTCTCGTCCTCATCGGTCTTGAGGCCCTGGGTCAGTTCGTTGTGTTCGTCCTCAGCCGGTTCCATCTGGTCCAGCACCTGGGCGTTGGCCCGGCCCAGCAGTTTCTCCAGGTACGTCAGCTGCTCTTCATACACCTTCGGCTCCGGCTGCTTGCGCAGGTACTGCACCCCCCGTTCAAATGCCAGGCGGGCTTGGCCTGGCTGGCCTTTCTGCAGGGCCTGCTGGCCGAGGTTGTTGAAGAACTCGATATGCAGCAGCACCAGAATGTGGCGGATCTCCTTGACCCAGTGCTTGGCCTCCGGCGCAGGCAGGAAGCCCTCATGCGCGGCCCGGGTCACCTGGTTGTGCAGTGCTTCCAGCAAGAAGCGCACATCCTTGGCCTTGACCTCGGTCTGGATCGGGTTGGGCGGGTTGTTCACCGGGATCTTTTCACCCAGGGCGATCAGCCCTTCCAGTTCGGCCATGCGTGCCTTCAACTGGGCATTGTGCTTGTCCACCGCCAGCTGGCGCTGGTTGAGGTTGAGCTCCAGGCGGGTCAGCAGCAGCTTCAGCGCCGGGGTCATGAACTGGCCTGGGAAGGTCTCGGTGATTTCGCCGCAGCGGCGCAGGCGGTCGGCCAGTTCGATCTTCAGGCGGGCGCGCTCCAGCTTGCCGTTCTCGACCACATTGTTGAGGTAGCCGATCACGATCAGCAACGCGATACCCGCTACGATGAGCAGGGTGATCAGAAGTGGTGTCACCGTTAATGCCTCATTGAAGAAGAATTACAGCGTTGAGTGTAGTGAGTTTGCCTCGGAGCGAATAGCGGCACAGGCAAACCCGTTCTCTATATCGACAAGCCAGCCCGCATCTGCACCCCGACCCACCCGGAAGTCATTGATTTAAATAAATTTCTACAAAGGGGTTGACGCCTGTATCAAGCATCCATAGAATGCGCGCCACTTGCAGCGTAAAGCACACAGTGAAACGCGGCAGGGAGTGAAAGCAGGCAGCGATGCCAGCAGCGTGTCCCCTTCGTCTAGTGGCCTAGGACACCGCCCTTTCACGGCGGTAACAGGGGTTCGAGTCCCCTAGGGGACGCCAAATTGCGGGAATAGCTCAGTTGGTAGAGCACGACCTTGCCAAGGTCGGGGTCGCGAGTTCGAGTCTCGTTTCCCGCTCCAGTTTCTCCGGCAACGCTGATGGCGGGGCAGGAAAAGAAAATCCAGGCTGAATCGTGAGGTTCATGTTCTGGTGCACTGAAAAGTGTCGTGTGTCCCCTTCGTCTAGTGGCCTAGGACACCGCCCTTTCACGGCGGTAACAGGGGTTCGAGTCCCCTAGGGGACGCCATTTGCGGGAATAGCTCAGTTGGTAGAGCACGACCTTGCCAAGGTCGGGGTCGCGAGTTCGAGTCTCGTTTCCCGCTCCAGTTTCCAAAACTATGGCGTTCATGACGGTGTAGTAGGTTGTAAAAGTATCAAACGCGGGAATAGCTCAGTTGGTAGAGCACGACCTTGCCAAGGTCGGGGTCGCGAGTTCGAGTCTCGTTTCCCGCTCCAATATGAAACGCACCAAGGAATTTTAACTTTCCTTTGGTGCGTTTTTTTTTACCTGATCAAAACCCTGGCCATGGGGATCAAGCCATGGCAGGGCCCGCTAGCGATATTCGATGGTGAAGTTCAATGCGCCCTTGGCCTCGCCTGGGGTAACCGTTGCTGCGGTCTGGTAATACCGGGCGCGAAGGTCCAGGCGCGTGATGCCGGGGGTAAGGCCCACCATATCCACGTACTCTTCCAGCTTAACTGGCGTGTTGTCACTACGCAGTACTTGAATGCCAATGCCAGCGGCGGTCGAGTCGGTGGTCAGGGTGAACAGGCCCAGGTCCCGGTCCACCGGCACTGAACCGTCTACGCCGTCCAGGCGCATGAACGCGCGGGCAACGCTGCCGGCCGGGTCGTCCTCGCAGTCGCTGAGTGTGATGAAGAAATCCACTGGGTTGGTTGTGCTGCCCTGGCCTGTGAAGTCGGCGATGTCGTGAGTACCGAGTTGTACCGGATTGGCGCTGACCGCGTCAGCCTTGACCGTGCACTGGGCCTGCTGGACTTGCCCGCCCAATGTAAGCCTTACGGCATCCCCGACATCACTGACCACGCCCCTGACGACTTCCTGACTGAATGAGCTGATGCCAGCCGGGATGGGGCCTGTCTTGATCAAGGCCATGTACTTGATGATGAGATTCCTCATCACCAGCGGTGTAGGTGCCATATTTCTCTGGTTTTCACCCACATAAGGAACAGCGCCAATACCTCCGTCGTTTGCCTGGAACGTATTGCTGGCCGTGCCGTTGAGGAAACCGCCCAGTTCCAGGTACAGACCTACACCCGGGATACTGGTTTGCAGCACTTTGCCCGTCACATCCTTCCCGTCAACGGGAGGGAAGGTCCCCGGGGCTACAGGGAGTGGCGTGCCCATGTTCGCCGTCAGTGCCAAACTCCCGTCGTTGTCGCAGTTCAACGCAAAACCGGGGCCGGCTATCCCGGTGCTTGTCGCGGAGTAGATCTTGCTACCCACCGGGGCATCACGGGCCACCCACCTCATGCCAGAGATGTTGTGCGTGAACTGCATCGGGCCTGTGGTCGTTGGCCATTCGCATCCCAGGGCATGGGCCTGGCTTGGCAGTGTCAGCATCGTCGCAGCAGCGGCGATGCCAATGAACAAACGCGAAACAAGGGGCATGGTCGGTTCCTGTTGCAAGCGTGCGGCAGCGCGCACGGGCTGGATCATGGAGTGGGGCAGCGCAAAGTCTGCAGGCGATAGCCTTGCTCTTCTGGCATGGTTGCAGGGTCGATGCTGAACAAGCAGCGCTGTCCGGCGCGCTCGCCCCAGCGCGCTTCCAGGGTTTGCGCCTGGGCATCTGTTGCAATCAGCGCCTGGCCCGCCTGGCCCACTACGGCCAGGTGCTTGCCCTGCTTGTCATTGAGTTGGGTGCCGAAGGGCAACGGGCGGCCGTCGGCATGCTGCAGGGTCAGGATCAGGCGGTTTACCTGCTGCGCCTTGAATGCCGCCAGGGCGACCGCCCCTCGGCGGGGCACAACCTGCGTAACGCCGTTTTCGATTTCAACACCAGGGCCGAGCTGGTCGGTTTGCAGGGTGACCTGGTTGACCCTGTAGGGGCGCATGTGGGGGGCAAGGATGTAGCCACTGTTGTCGGTGCTGCCACCGGGCACGTTGTCGACACCTACGCCGGGCACGTCGGGCACATGCACCAAGGCCGTGGTCTCGCCCAGGTATTGCCCCAGCACGATGCCGCCGGCATGTGCCAGCACCGCGCCACTGGCATTGACCGAAACACTGCGGAAGTCGTCCGCTTCGGTGTAGCCGGCACCTACGTTCACCTTTTGCGTCTGGTAACCCATCGATACCGACGCCGTCTTGCGCTGCTGTTCGTCGTTGGCCAGCGATGCCAGGTAGCTCAGGCGGTTGTCCTGCGAGCCGCCGTTCAAGCTGGCGCGTTCGCTGAAGTGGCCGTTGCTTTCCTGCACGTCGAAACTGGCAGTCGTTGACGTGCCCCAGTCCAGCGGGATGGTGACCCCCAAGCCTACGATGCGGTCGCTGCCGTTGTCGTCGCTCAACGACTGCGAGGCATACAGGTTGATGCTGACCCGGCGATACTGAGTATTGAACTGGAACTGGTACTGGCGTCGCTGGCGGTTGGTGTGCCAGTAATCGTCCTGCGACAAGGTCAGGCTCAGCGAGTTGCGGTTGTTGAACGACTGGTAGATCGAGCTTTCCAGGCGGCTGCGGCGGTTGCCCTGGTAGCGGCTGGAGGCGTTGCGCTGCTGCACGGCTTCGTCGAACTCACGATAGCCTTCGGTGGAGTAGCGGTAACCGGCAAAGCGCAGGCTGGTGCCGGTCTGGAAGGCTTTACCATAGCGCACTGAATAACTCTGCCCCTGTACCTGGCCGCCTTGCTCGCCAAGATCGGTACGGGCCTGAGTCACGTCCAGCGACACTGCGCCAAAGGTAGCAAAGTCGCGGGCGATGCCAAGGTTGGCAGCGTCGTAGTACTCGCTGCCCAGTAGCCCACCATACAGGGTGGTGCCCCACTGGCCGCCACGGGCCAGGGTGGCTTGCCAGAGTGCGGGGTTGTCGATGCCGTCGGCGCCGTCATAGCGCCCGGCCACCAGGTTGTAGCGCCACACGCCTTCGCGCAGCAGGTTGCTGAGGGTGGAATAGGGCTGGATGAAGCGGCGCACCTGGCCGTCGGCTTCGGTGAGGACGATTTC
Source organism: Pseudomonas sp. PARCl1 (assembly GCF_947311875.1). Lineage (NCBI taxonomy): Bacteria > Pseudomonadati > Pseudomonadota > Gammaproteobacteria > Pseudomonadales > Pseudomonadaceae > Pseudomonas > Pseudomonas sp. PARCl1. The sequence goes on along the minus strand of NZ_CAMZMX010000024.1, from coordinate 65,651 downwards.
CAGGTCGCCGCTGCTGCCACCAATGCCCAGATCGTTGATTTCGTATGGGCCGGGGGCAACGTAAGTGGAATAGATCGGGTAGCCGTTCTGCAGCACTTCGAGCTTGGCCCGGGTCTGTGCTACGCCGCGAATGACGGGTGCGTAGCTTTGCATCACGTCGGGCAGCATGCCCATGTCGGTGGCCAGCTGTACCCCTTTGATGGGCAGGCTGCGGAACACGTCGCCACTGCTGAATGTTTCGCCCAGGGTGAGCGTACCCCACTGCCCGGGCAGGTCGTGCTGGGCATAGGTGTTGAAATGCACCCAATCCTGGCCTTCGCCGTCGTCGCGCCAGCTCTGGCTGCTGCGCAGGCGCCAGCCGCCTAGGTTGATACCGCCATTGAGGTACAGGTCCTGGCTGCTGGAGGTGCCGGTGCGGCCGCTGAAATGCTGTGCAGAGGCCTGGTAGCTGACGAAGGCGGCATTGATGCCGTCGTCCCAGCGCTCGGGGGCCACGCTGCCGGCCACATCGCGGCGCAGGGCCACTTGCGGGATGGACAACGCCAGTTGCAGCTGGCCAGGGTTGAGGTCGTAGGTGGCATCGGGCACTAGCGTAGGTAGGTCTACACAGCGCGCGTCGGTGGGCAAAGGCTCGGCCAGCGCCTGCTCACGCAGGCCCAGCTCGCGCAGCAGGCTGGCGCTCAGGCAGGGCTCCAGGCCCTTGCCGTCGCTGCCTTCACGAAACTCGATTTCATGCTTGCCCGCAGGGGCCAGGTTGACCAGCACTTCAACCTGGTAGCGGCCGGGCGCCAGGGAGGCTTGAGCAGCCAGGGTATTCAGGGCGGCTATGCTGGCGTCGCTGGATTGCCCAGGGGTTTGGCGCATGAAGTTGGGGTTGAATTGCAGGGGGCGGTCCTCTGCAAGGGCCATTTCCGTAAGCAAAAACAAAAGGCCGTAACCTGCCATGGAGAAAAATAGGGATGCACCAAGGCGAATCGGCAACTGCCGATACTGTGTGTGTTGTTGCATACTCAGGCACCGTAGGTGTATGTAGCGTAAGGCCCTTTTCTCTGTTAGAGAATGAACTTAATGGCTTCTTTGGGAGAAAAATCAGGAGGCACATTACGGTCCTGAATGAATGATTCATGTAGGAAAATCCTGATTTGAGGTACAGGTAATTCCCGGCTTTATAATTTATTGTATGTAAGGGTGGCCGGTATGTAAGTCGGCCACCCTTCGCTGTTATCTAAAGGGTATATAGGTTGATCTACCTGTAGGTGTCCAGTTAAGGGAGCCCTCTTTTTTTCTATAGCCCAGCATGGAGCCAGCACTGGCTTTATAAGTAGTAGGAGATACAGGCGGGGTAACAGCGGGAATAGCAGGTTCGGCAAAAAGCTCTTCCAAGCGGTAAGAGCCAATTGAAGAACTTGAAGCAGTGGAACTCGTGCTACTGATCGAGCTTTGTGGCAATGTGGATGTGGCTAAATCACCGAAAGTTACTTTTTTGGTCGTCTGAGTCGCCACGTCGAAGCCCACGCCAGTAGCCATTGTTTGAGTGGAAGCGTCTGGATTGCCTGGCAGCCATATTTTGCGTTTGAGATTTAGCTGTCGTGTTGGAGCTTTTCTAGGGACACGCAGCCTGAAGAAAACATCTCCTTCACTGGGGGCCGGTGCAGGGCCGGGCAGCGTGCGGCGAACGGCGGCCTTGCTCCCCCCCTGATTCATGAGCCTTTCGAAAATCGTCCCCATCGTGAGTAGCCCACCAATAAATCCGAGCCAAAACGATGTGTTATAGGCCGTCTCGTCCCCCGTCAACAGTGCCCTCATACTCTCCTCCAGTGCGCCAATGTCGATGCCAGCGCTGACTGAGCCGAGCAGGAAGCGCAGGGTCCAGCCTACCGGCGGCAGAAGCATGATGCTGACCGCCGCAAACACAGCGCTCAGCGCCACGCCAAGCCAGGATTGCCAGTCGCCTTTGGGCTTCACGGGTTTGGGTGGGATGTAGGGCTGCTCCATGCTGTTTCGCATGCCGTAATGGCCACTCGGGTCGTGCCAGTTGACCGGGTTGCCGCCGCAGTACACGTACGGGTTGATACCCGCAGCTTCAGGCGCCGCGAGGTCCGGGCTGTGGAAGCGCATCAACCCAGGGTTGTAGGCACGGTAGCCACGCCCCAGCAGTGACCAGCCCAACGCCCGTTCGCGGGCTTCACCGTTGAAGCCGAGCAAGCCTACCAACTGGTCGTTGTCCGGTGAATCGCCGTAGGCGGTGTATGTGTTGTCGTGCAGTTCATCACTGCTGCATTCACCCAGCACGCTGTTGGCCGCGTCGGTGACGAATAGCCGGTTGTCGGCGGTTTGAGCCGGGCGTTGCAAGCCCAAAGGGCGCTCGCCGGCGTACAGGTACTCGGTCAGCAGTTCTGCTTCGCGTGTGCTGCTCAACCGGTAGCCCTGGTAGCGGCGCGACACTTCCGGCTCTTGCGCCTGGCGCACCCCGATCAGGTCGTTGTGGCCGTCATAGCGGTAACGGTACAGGGGCTGCCCGTCGCTCGCCCGCTGGACTTCACTCAGGCGGCCACGGTCGTCGTACACCAGCCGGTTGCCTTGCTCGTCGTTCAGCAGGTTGCCTTCAGCATCGGAATCGAACGCCTGGCTGGCCGGGTAGTCGGGCTGCAGGGAATGCTCCGCTCGTGTCAGGATGAAGCCGTCGTAGGTATAGAAAGCTTCGTCTGCTGCACCGTCGGCAAAATCGGTGTAGCACTCTGTGAGGTTATTCAGCTCGTCGTAGACGAAAAACTGACTCTTGATAGCGCGCCCAGCTGCGTTGTTCGGCAGGGCGGTGCCAGTGCAACGGTGTTCCTCCAGCCGGTCGAGTGCATCGTAGTTGAAGGTTTCCAGCAACAGTTGTTCGCCATCACGGATAAGTGCGCGGCTACTTAGTTGGTCATCCTCCTGCCACGTCAGTACGATGTGCTGGGTGAGGGTGGAACCATCCTGCCGGGTGAGAGTTTGTTCGCGTTTGTGCTCGCGACCTAGAAGGTCGTAAGTTTGCTCGCACACTAGCCTCTGTTTGTTGATCAAGTCCTGCGTTGTAGTTTTCCAGAGCCGCCCCAGCGTGTCGTACTCGAAGGAGGCAACCAGGTCACCTTGACGGGTCTGTACCAGTTGGCCCAGGTCGTTATAGGCGTGGTTTACCGCAACGCCGTCACTTTCGGTGTAGCCCAATGGCAAGCCTTGGAACGAGTGTCGGTAGTCGCAGTGGTAGCCCTTGGCATCCTGATCTTCCCATTGGGCTTTCAGCAGGTAGCCTTGATCGGTGTAGCTATAGCTGTGCTTGCCTTGTGCATCGCTGGCTGTATTGATGGCTGAGGTTTTGCTGTCGTAATCGAACGTTGTGCTCGGCACTGTGCCCACATCGATCTGGCTGGGCTGGGCTGAGCGGGTGGGGCGATAGTGGTAGGTGTACGTGCGCTGCGCCGTGGTGCGGCTTTCTAACAGCGAGGTGTTTTCCTTGTAGGTATAGGCTTCTTGCTGCAAACCGGCCGCCAGCGTCTTCAGGCGTTCGAGACCATCGTACTCCCGCTGCCAGGCCAGGGTGGGTTGGGCGCCTTTGCGTCGCTCGACCAGCAGTTGCTCGGCCAGTGGGTCAGCGCTGTGTAGCGCGAAACGGCTGAGCACAGCCGATTGGTCGGGTCGCTCGTTACGGGTTACCCGGCCTTCAGAATCGTAGGTGTACTGATTGACTCGGCTGACCGGCCTGCCGTTTCGGTTAAAGGTGTGTTCTTCACGGGTGCAGCGCGCCAGGCCGTCGTAGCTGAAGTCTTGGCGGCCAACGATCTGGCCTGCTTCGTCCAACCGGTATTGATAGGCCGGCTTGTCGAAGTTATTGCTTTCGGTGACCTGCTGCTGCTGACGAACCCCCGGTTTGTCTGCCGTCTCGACCCAGCGGGTAATGATGTCGCCCGATTCACCAAACGGCGAAAACTCACTGTGTTGCGTCGCGCCATTGGGCAGCGTGGTCTTGCACAGTTGGCTCCAGGCATCGTATTCGAAGGTGGAGGTCAGCTCCAGGGTCTTGCCGTCGTAATAGTCAAAGGTGGTTTCTTCGCTTAGCTGGCCAAGTTCATCGTACTTGCGCCGAGCAACGATTTTACGTTGCCGCAAGGGTCTAGCGCCTGGCGGGGTATCCGTAACTTGCGTTTCGCGCTCCTCGGTCACCACCCGGCTGCAGCCATCGAAGGTGACGATGGTGCTCACGCCCGTGCTGCCGGTGGACGACTGCGAGGCCAGCCCGGCTGCGCCCTCCTCGGGATGGGTGACCAACCCGTACTGGTGGATGACCTTGCTCTCGTCCTCGCCTTGGCCGGGTGCAACAATTTCTTCCTTCAGGCGTGCGAGCGGGTCGTAGATGCGGCGAATGCTGTTGCCGGTGTCATCCTCTTCGTACACCGTTTGACCATGCAGGCCAGATGCGGCTGAACGGGTCGTTTTCTGCACCAGGTCAAAGCCGCACACGGTTTCATCGGTCCAGTATTCCAGGCCGTGCTCCTTGTCGGTGACCTTGCAGTAGCTCCACTCAACACGTGAAGTGCGGCTTTCGATGGCCCGGCGCACTGGGTTGGCGCTGTCGTCACCGTAACGGGTGGTCACCTGATAACTCGGCCGACCATGCAGGAAGGCATTGTCTGGCATGTTCAGGTAAGCCCGTTCCACGTTTAGCAGTAGCACTTCGCGCTCGTCGGGCTGTTGAACATCGAATACTTGCAGGGTTTGTTCTGCGCAAGGCGCAAGCCATTCGCTCGCCTGGCCCAGGCTGGACAGCGCCGGGTAGGCCTTGTAGGTCAACCGGCTCCGAAAAATGGGGGCGCCGCCGGGCAACCCTGGCACGGGGTAGACGGTCTTGCATTTGAGGTTGCGCACAAAACCCTGGGGGTCGGGCGGGCAGGCCCAGTTATCGCCATTTTCATCGCCTGGCTGCTTTTCGCCCTCTTTGTCGTAGTAAGCGTAAGTGGTGCGCACGCCGGTGGGGGCTACCTCTTCGGTGGTGTTGCCATAATCGTCATACAGGGTGGTCGCGGTTTCCAGGCGAAGCTTGCTGGCGTCAGCACGTAATTTGTAGCGTTTGGTGATGGTCTTGGGCAGCTGGAAGTAGCGGGGTTGATCGTCGAAACTGACGCCGGCGCGTTCGTGGAACTCGGTTTCGGTTTCTTCGATATGGCCGTCTTCTTCCAATATTTGCCGGGTCAGCAGGTGATAGCGGTTGAACGTCTGGGTCTGGGTGCGGGCGACCTTGCCCGCTTTCCAGTAATGGGCAGTGACGCTGTAGCGGTAGTTAGCACTTGCCCGGTACAGGTTGTCCTCGCCGTCGTCACGCCAACTGACATTGCTGTTGCTACCTACATAGCTGTGCTCCACCTCGACGTTGTTGTCCTCATCGAAGTGCTTGTAGGTGTAGGTCGTTTTCAGCGGTGGCTGATCGGCCCGGGGCTTCACTTCGTGGCTGGTTACCCGTGGCAAGACTCTTTGCGGCTGTATATTGGGCAGTACGTGGCCCGGGTCGCCGTTCTCGCCGTAGCGAATTTCTTCTACAGCCCCCGTGGGTGTGGATACTTTCGCAAGGCAGGTCAGGCCATGGGCGCGGGTATAGCCGAAGCGCCAGTTACCGCCGATGTCAGCTGGCAGTTTGACTTCCACCAAAGCCCGGTTTTTCAGCTCGAGCCTGTAGCGCAGGAAAGGCAGGCCGTTAGCCCCTGCACTTGGATGCGTATCAACGGTGACCGCGCCATCGGTGTACTGCAGCTCCAGCAGCAGCGTGCCATTGTCATCGACGATCCTGGCCAGTCGGCGGCTCTCGGGAATGTAGTGGAGCGTTAACCCCTGGCCGGAAGGCGACCGGACTTTACTCGGCAGGGCGATGGGGTTGAGCTTATCGTGCAGGGTCAGTATTTCCACCAGGCCGGACTTGTGGACCACGCGGTAGGGGCCCTTGTCTTCATCGGCGGCAGTGCCGTCATCGTAAAAATGAAAGCTGTGAATTTTCTTTTCGCGAATGGTGGGTTGCGCCCCGGTACCTGTCACCTTGTAGCTTTCCCCCGTGTGCAGGGTAAGCATGCGGGTAGCGGGCTCGTAGCGGGTCATTGCCAGGCGCCAGCCGGTGCCGAAACCTGAGTCTTCATTGTTGAACGGGCTGTACGACAGGCGCAAGGGCAGCCCAGGGCCGGTCAGGTCGTTACCGGCCGGCACTGGCAAGTCAATGGCCAGGTTGTACTGGCCCGTACGTTGGTCGACATTGTTTTGCACGAAACTCTGGAAGTTGCTGGCGTTGCTGTGTACCCCGGGAGTGTCAGCCATGATCAGATGCTCCGCGGGGCGATGGTGACCACGATGCAGGTAAGATCTCCTTGCTTGATCGGGTCACCTTTACCAATTACTCGGAAGCCTCGGCTTGGCACATTGTTGTCCAGGCCGCTGTTGGTCAGGTAGCCCGGTTTTTCCGGGCGGCCCGCGTAGGTCCAGATCTTGTCGATGCCCATTTTTTCCAGCGAAGCATTGGCGCGGCTGGTATCGAGCTCAACCCAGGAACTGTCGAGCTTTTCACAGCGCTCATTATCAGTCAGCAGAAACGTCGATTTGATCGGCACGTTTCGAATGCGGATGGAGTGAGGCTCCCTGGCTTCTGACGGGCACTCTTTTTTGGGGAGCAGTTTCACGGTAGTGCCGCTGCCCGCTTCCGGCAGCTCGAACCCGCAAGCAGGTTCGGTGTTGTTGTCCACGGTTTGGTAGAGGGAGAGAAGGGGGGTGGGATCCGCCAGGTTCGAACGGGTGGTATCGGCTGCATCGGCGGCCACACTGCTTAACAACAACGGCATCGTCAGCATCGCCTGTATTAGGGCCGACGGAAGAGTGGGACGGCGGTCATTGAGTTGATTCATTTCTCAAAGCTCCCTGTTCAGGGTGTATGAACAGATAAAAGAAGACAGGTGTTTGCATTGCAGGGCCAAACAAGGCGTTTTGTCTGTCTGGAGCTTATTGAACTCGCCGCACCGCCGCACCTGGCAGAATTAACAGGTGCGCCGGGATAATAAGTGGAGGCTTCAAGGGCATACCTGTTTTTTTTGTTTTGTCACCTGGCAGATTTATCAGGTCTGGTTTTTGCCCGCGTACCCTGTGCCACCTGTTATTTCTGTCAGTAGCCAATCGCAGCGGTGCGCCGTGAAACTAAGAGCATCTTCAACCCACCAGGAGAATGTTCATGGTGATGCGACGCCCATTCGATGGCGGGGTCGATCAGCCCCAGTTAAACCCCGCTCCTGAAATACCGGCGCAAAACGCGTGGGGGGAAATTGACGTAAAAAACCTGAATGGCGACCATTTGGAATTTCTTATCAAGGACGCGGATATCCGGTTCGGTCAGAGCATATATCCGGTCTGGCGCGGGATTGCCGCAGACGGTACGCCGTTTGATCAACTTGATGCCGTGGTTGAGGTGCCCGCGGATTACGACACTACAAGAACCATGACCGCCAAGGTGGCCAAACGTTTTGTCGAGCCTTACGATGGTGGGTGGGCATTTTTATCCTACAAGGTTGAAAACGCAGATGAGTCCACGCCGGATTCAATGCGTATCTTTTGTTACCTGGGTTTGCGCGACCGTGGTGGGGTTGCCGAAACATTGGCGGTGGCGCAGGCGCGGGAGTCGCATGATAGTGTAATTGTCCTTTCAGACCTTGAGTCTGAAGGCGTGCGCCTGCTGGCGCCAAGCTACCGGGCCATGCAGGTCGGCGACAGCATCGAGCTGGTGGCGCGCAAGTTCAACGCTGCAGGGGACGAAATTACGCCACCGGCAACTGAGCGACATGAAGTGACCGAGGCCAATGTCGGTGAGCCGCTGCAATGGCAGATCGCCAAGTCAGACTTCAGCCGCGTGCGCAATGGCCGGGTAGCGTTTCAATACACGATTACGCTGTCCGCTAACGACGAAAAAGTGCCATCCCCTGTGCAGGAAATGACTGTAACAGAGGCGCCCAGCCCGGCTGACTTTTTGCCTGCTGCCACTATCGATGGCTTCACGGGGGTGCCGCTTGACCCTGGTATGTTCCCCGATGGCTTGATCGTTCGGGTGCCTACAGCGCCAAGTGTTCAAGTAGGTGACCACTATTTGCTGCACTGGAAAAGCCCCCAGGCGCTCGAGCCTGAAGTGCAGTTTGCGCGCATGGATGCGAGCAGCCTGCAAAGCGATGAGACCGTATTCCGGGTTGACCCGGCTTTGCTTGAACCGGGTGATCATAAAGTGTTCTACCAGGTTGCCCGCGCGGGGCACGCGTTGACTTCGCATAGCCTGGACGTAGCGTTTGAAACAGCACGCACCCTTGCAGCGCCACGTATCGAGCGCGCAGAAGAGGACGGCCTCGGCAGGCAAAAGCTGTCGGCGGACAGAGCGATTCTTGGGGCCTATGTAACGGTACCGGATGTGCCCCTGCGCCCAGGCGAACGCTTCGAGGTTCACTGGGATGGTTATGAGCACAACGGTAAGCAAGTGGTCGACACACCGGAGGTAGGTGACGGCCGCAAGTTCAAGATCGACCCTGGTGTAGTCGCCGCGAACATGCATCAGCCTGGCGATGACCACAGCAGGCGTTTCAAGGTGTTCTACCACATCGTCGATGAAAACGGTGTGCGCTCGGCACCCTCTGATGCGGTGGACTTGCGTGTCCAGCCGCTGGTCATCGACAACAACGTCAAATGCGATCAAGCCCAGGCCAACGGCGAACTTTGGCGGAGCAAACTCTCGGCCAACGGTGCAATGCTTGAGGTGTATGGGGTGCTGCTCTGGCCTTTCGCGGCAACCGGTCAACTGTTCACGCTGGCCATTCAAAGCGGCGCCGTATTACGTGATCGAGCGCCGGTCACTGCCGGCGAACTCAGCAATGCGCGCATACAACAGTGGTTAAGTGTTGCGACCTATAACGGGTTGGAAGAAGACAAACAGTACACCGTTTATGGGGAAGTCAGTTTCGATCAGGGCGATAGTTGGCACAAGCTTCGCCCGCTGCTCCTGATTCCCAAGCACTCTAAATAAATGGCCAGTGCAACTGGCCGCGCTGGCCAGGTTTAGGGGCGGCGTGCCGTTGCGCTGATTAACGCGGGTCACATGGAGTTGGATATAAATGAACAGTAAAGCACCTGTGCGGGCTCAAGCCGTGGGTATTCAATCCCTTGAAGAATTTCTGCGTAAAATGGAACAGGGCGCGCAAACCGTCAAGTGGGATGCGCTGCTGGTGTTTGACAGGGCGGCGACCAATGCCCTGCTGACGCAAGAGTACATTGACCGTATCGATATCGAGGAAGCATTTTTCCCCAAGCTGAAGGACGATGTGGTTGACTCAGGTAACGGTATCAAACATGTTCTGAATGGCCTGGTACTCGACAAGCCTCGGCTGTCTTTCGAGAACGCAACTATCGCGTATTCCAAGGGTAAGTTGCAGATGCGCCTGGTGGGCGGAAAGCATCTTGAAGTGATTGACACGCCTCACGCTGGCCAGATGGTCAGGAGCGTAACCGCCTTGGTTATCTATAATGCCGCTAACCGCGGCATACTGGACATGGACATTGACCTGAGGGCAGTACAAGGTTCCGTCAATGATAGCGGCAAGGTATTGCTTGACTTGAAGGACGGCACGGAACATGTCTTCAGTGGAGGGGCGACTGGGCCTGAGAGGATACGGTTGGGTATTTATTTCAAGGGACAATTGGACAGTTGGAGTAAGGAGATTACGCAGTTCCCGCTCAGCGAGATGGTGGTTGATGCTAACTCGCCTATAAACCCAGGGGTTTTTGGTATTCGCACTCACGCGGCGCCGGGAGGCGCCTTGCTCGGCTCCGAGAATTTTGGTGAAGGCGCGGTGGTCGTGTTTGTTGCCATGCAAGGCAGTAAGCCTGGTGATTACCCCCATGACGATAGCGCATTGCTGTACATGTTGCCCGCTGCGGTAGAGCCGTATACGAGTAATCTGGTACTCTCGCAGAAATTTATAGCTAATCAAGCCATTAAGCGTGGCTTGGATCAATTTGAATGGATAAATGGTAAATTCGACGTTAGAGAGCTGCCCGGCGAGCGCTATGAACTGGTTGCGAATGGACAGACTGCTCACTGGATAAGTTACGAATATTATGATGAGGGTCATGGAGGAACGCTGCAGCCTTGGCGCTGGAAGCTGTCGGTTAATGGAGTTCACGTTCCGCTGTTTTCTCCGGGCGATAAATTTGTATTCGAGGGCAGATCGCTTAAGGCGCACTGGCACACCGAAGTTGTGGCAGGAACTGTGGTGTATTTTATTCAGACCGGAGATTCGGCAGGACGTACTATAAATCTAGATATTAATGCGATTGTATCTATTGATGCTAGTTATAAGTTTGTGGTTGATGATGCCGAGGTTAAGCCGGTCCTAAAGTTTGTGATGGATGATGTAAAGGTTAATACGAAAATCGACATCCAAGATGATTTCGGTTCTGGCGACGCGGCTTCAGCCGCCAGGGAAAATTCCGCAAACATTGTAGTTGGGTTAGAAACCAAACTGGCATCGGAATTCGAGGCAAAAGCCAGCGAACTCATGGATATGACGTTTGAAATCGACGCCTTACGCCTCAATAATTTGCTCTTCCGTGGCGAGAACGTTGTCGAACCGCGCGACGTGTCCCTGCCGACCGACCTGACCCTGCTGGGCAAATTGGCGCCCAAGCGCACCACGATGGTGATAAGCCCTTCGGAGCCGATCGTGGCAAGGGGTGGAGTCATCGAATTCAGCGTTTCTCCTGCGGCGGCCAGTGTCAACTGGACCGTGAGTAACCTCCCTGGCGAAACCGGCGACACAGGGTCGTTCAAAGACCCCTCGGTAGGGCGGTATACGGCCCCCTCCGATGACGCGTTGCTGAGAGAAGGACAACGCCGGTTGATCGTAACGGCCACCAGTGGGGAGCTGGTCAGCAAAGCACTGGTTAGTGTTGTACCAAACCACATCACGGTCAGCCCCTTGGTGGCGGTGGTGGGTGTAGGCAGATCCTTTGCGGTGTCCGCGGGTACTCCCGACGGTGCTGCAGTGACATGGGATACTCCCGAACTGGGCACAGTCGCCCCGGATGACGATCCGCTGAACCCCGGGGGTTACAAATATACCGCACCGTTAGAACTGCCAATTGGCGACGGGACCAAGCCGGAGCACTACGGCGAGCTGCGCTTGGACGAGGTCACCGTTCGATCTGTGGGAGGCCACTCGGCGAAGATTGACATGCTGGTCGTTGGCTCCAAGAGCTCCAATTACTGGATGGAGCCAGAAGTCAGAGACGATGGCAAGGTGGCGCTTCCGTTCTACAAGTTGGACAAACATAAGCAGAAGGTCAAGGTTCCTGAGCCAATCGAATGGACTGTGCTTCGCGGCGGTGGGTCCGTCGACCAGGATACCCAAGTGTACACGCCTGGCAACGATGGGAACGACCAGTACGTAATCATATCGGCTTTCTGGGTCAACGATGATTGGTTCGACACCCACGACTACGTTATCTTGCCACTGCCGTTCGTCCCCGGGCCTGCTTACACCAATATCCTTAATGGCGTCAAGACTTCCCATGGTCTGGAGGAGGTGTGAGATGGAACGTAGGCTTGCTTCGCCGGAAGAACAGAAAACCTCTGTACGGCAAGATTGGGGGGGCGTGCTTGCCCTGGACCGCAGCTTGCTTGACCTGGTACTTCGTGAACAATACCTGGAAGCACTCGGTAACTTCGGTGCGATGGACCCTATCCATCTCGAGGCTTACCTCGATGAGGGCCAGCGAATCGGCGTTACCCTGCAAGGGCTGGTGCTGGGGGTGCCCCAAGTCAGCTTTGAACATGCAACAGGGGTCGGCTCGGGCCTGACGCTGCGGATGAACATTATCGCCGGGGAGTACATGCGGGTCTTGGGGCTTCCTGGCAGACCCAAGCGCGTGGTGGAAAGCTTTACCCTTACCGAAGCCATGGGCTATCGGGTCGAAGCGCCGCTGGAAGTGCGGGTCGGCCGACCCAAGGGGAGCCGGCATACCCAACTGCAACTGAACCTTGCCAGCGCGGACAGCTACTCTACCAACCTTGGGCCAACCCCCTATGCCCAGGCCATGCTTGGCCGGCGCCTGCAGCAATCGATCAGCTATATGCGGGCTTACCAGCACACCTATTCCCTGGGCAGTTTCGTCATGGACGACTACTACCCGCTGAGCCCGGAGCAGTTCATGGTCAATACCATGGCCGCACCTTGGGGGCAAAGCGAAGGCAGCCCTCGGTACGGGGACGGTGCTGTGCTGGTTTTCATGAAGTTGGGCATCGACTTGCGCCCAGGCGGCCAGCTACCCCCAGGCACCGACTTCCCTTACCCGATTGCCGAGGGTGCGAGCGATCTGCCGGGTACGCTGATCCTTGTACCGGACATTGCGGAGCTGGGGGCGGGGGAGGTAAAGGATGTGCTGAGTACCTTCAGCCTGCCCAGTGGCCATGAGTTCGTGATGCGGGCATCAAGCTCAGACGCAGATCTTGTCTTGACCGGAAACTGGCAAAAAAAAGCGGGCGCGTTAGCGGTCGAGCCTGCCTTCGCGAATGTGGTAACTGGGCAACCCATCGCGTTCACTGCTGATGGCGCAACGGGCCAGGTACTGTGGTCGGCCACCAACCTGATGCGCCCCAAGGCAGTTGGCACATTCAATGGCGCCAGCTACAGCCCAACCCCTGCAGACAGTTTTGTGCAGGACCAGCAGGTGGTGCTGGTAACCGCGACTTCGCCTGATGGCCCTGATCCGGTGCTTAGCCACGCGTTGGTAGTGGAAAGCGCCCGTACGGTACATGTCGCACCGCGTGTTGCCACGTGGGTGACAGGGGACGCCCCGATCGAGCTCCGCGCCTCTAGTGACGACGGCGGTAGCCTGCAGTGGAGCCTGGTCGAGGCGGTGCTTCTGTCCAACGGCACTAATCGGGTTCAACCGCTCGATCAGCCGCTAGGGGAGCTGGACGACAAAGGTAATGGTCGGGCCATTTTCACGCCCTATCCGCCTAGCAGCGGCCGCGATTTCGAGGTCCAGCGGATCCGTTGCACCAACCGGCTTACCGGGGATAGCGCCGAAGGTGCGGTGGTAGTGATTGGCTGGGAGGCGGACCTTAACGTGGTTCCGTTTCACGTCGCACAGGGGCTGTCGATGCAGCCTACACCGTTCACGATAATGTCTCGGGAGTTCGAGCAAAACCTCGGTCGCGCTGTGACCTGGACGGTACATGGGGAAGGTGAATTCCACGACAGCGTATACATCCCCCCGCAAAGCCCGCAGTTGCCGATTGCGGTGGTGACTGGGTTTGACGGCATTGAGCGCACCGGCTACGCCATCGTGGAGTTCAGCCAAAGCCGGCAGGACAAAATAGCCGGTCTATTGTCATGGGAGACCATTGCCAATTTCGAACTTAGAGCCATCGGTGCACCGCAGTGCTACGCCAATGGTTGGCAGCAAGTCGAAGTCGAGGTCACCGTTGCTGCTGCCGATGATAGCAATGGTAACCCGGTCGAGATCTCCGACGCCGATCTGGCCACATTGAAGTTCTTGAATGCTGATAACAACAACGATCTGCCGTTCCTGGCGCCGCTGGAGGAAGCCTTGGCTGCCGGAGATGATGACGCGCCAGACTGGGCGGTCAACAGGGTTGCCAACGATATCCAGCGTCAACCTGGATTGCAAGTTGGAGGTAGCGCGCCTTTGCGGGCCAGAAATCGCCGGTTTTTCCTGCATTCACGTAAGCCGGGGGTGATCGGGGTGATTGCCTCGATACAGAACACCCTGACAGGGAAAGTGGTTACGTCTGAAAACCTTGGCGAAAAGGGTAAACTGGAATTGCGCGGGCAGGACATTCCGTCCTTTACCCAGGAGCTGTACTCTTTCAAGCGCACGCGTGTGGCGGGGGATACGTCACCGTCTGAAGGGGATGAGTTCGCTTACATCGACACCAGTACAGACAACTGGTTGCTTGAGCACGTTATCAAAGAAGGCCGGATAACCAAGTTTGCACGACTGTTTATCAAGGATTCCGATAGAAAATCGGCTGTGCGTTGGTCGTGGCAGCCGGGCTCGTCTACCCCCCCTGTCCAAGACGACGACTTTGTCAGCTTTACCGGGTTTTCATTCGAGTCGAGTAATGGCCAGATAAAGGACGAACTGTTGTTCGACGGGCTGCTCTACCGCATGGCAAAGAATCGGGCCTATGCATTGCCAGATAGGGTGCTAGGCGCAAAGCCGGGTGCCGGGCAATTGATGATCACCCTGCAGCGGGATTCAGGGTTTGTGCTGTCCTGTGGTCTTGAAGATCCGGGTTATCGCAAGGCATTGGAAAGGGACTTGGAGTTTACCCTGCTGGATGTGGAGGGTAACACGCATCCATTGAAGTTTACGTTTGCCGTCACGGCGGAAGAAGAAAGGGCGGGCATTACCCATCGCGACGTCCTGAAACTCTCGATTCGTTGAGCAATGGCTCACCTTAGCGCACATGGGCACTGGGGTGAGTTGCGACACAACCTCCTTCGGATGATCAATAATATGGCTATTGAAACAGTAGTTCATTCCAATGCATTCAATGCGTCGGGTTTTGTCCAGAATGCGGTCGATCCGCGCACTGGCCAGTATGCGATGAGTATCAACCTGCCCCCCCTTGTCGGTAACTATCAAGCTGGCCCAGACCTGCCGATTCGCCTGGTATTCAATCCATTCAGCGACAAAAATACTGGCTTTGGCCAGGGTTGGTATATCGAACTTACCCAATACATTCCGACAACTCGCATGTTGCGGCTTCATACCGGCGAAAGTTTCCGGGTGACTGGGTCTGGCAACGAGCCAGGCATTAAAGAAAGAAAGCTCGAAACGTTCCGCTTTTTCGAGGAGAGTGTAGAAGGCAAGAAACAGTATCGTGTGGTTCACAAATCCCACATGGAAGAAATCCTGAGCGAGTACGGTACCAGGGATAATCTAGTTGCATTGCCTTCAGAAGTTCGCGCGGCATCGGGCCATCGTATCCTGTTGAAGTATGACAATAATCAACGGCTGGAGCGGATTATCGACGGCACGGACCTGGTATTGCTGGAAATCAGCTATGGCAGCACGGTAAACCTCAAATTGCATCCCTATGCCAATGATGGCAAGCCGGTCGCAGAGTACAAGCTCGGCCTGGTCGATGGGGAGTTGCGCCAAGTTGACTTGCCAGGTGAGGCTGGTGGCAACTGGCGGTTTGAATACACCCTCGCCAATGGGCTGACTTGCCTGGCCAAGGTTTCGACACCCTACGGTAGTGTGGAAGATATTCGCTATGGGGAGAATGGCGATACCGGCCACCTGCTGCCAGGGGGAGGGACGCGGGCAGCGATACCGCGGGTGACCTCTCATGCAGTCAACCCTGGCGCCGCCCAGCCGTCGGTGAAAACCACCTACACCTATACCATCTTGCATGAGGGGATTCAGGCCCCGCACAATTTTGTAGGTAATGGCAGCGATGTCACTTGGCGTGACGATGGCGAAGACAACCTTTATCGCGCCAGGTCCAATTACCGGTATGCAAGTACGGCCCACCAATGGGGCAAGGGCGCGGATGGCACGGATCAGGTGTTGCGTACCACCGAGCGTACTTACAACCGTTTCCACTTGCAGGTGAGTGAGGTCGTTGTGCAGGGCAAGAACCAACTCGCCAGCAGCACCACGTACCACGGCAATCCGGCAACTGAATTCGACAATCAGCCGAGCAACTTCCAGCTACCGCTGGAACAACGCAGCAGATGGTCAGTGCAGGGGGATGCCTCCCGGGTGCGCGAGGAGCCTGCCACCAGAACCGAGTATGACCTGCACGGCAATCTGATCGCTCAGACCTTGCCCACCGGGCAGCGTACCGTTACCGAGTACTACCCGGGCGAAGATGATCCGGACGGTTTCGTGCGTAACCCGAAGCGCGTGACGCAATACCCTGCAGAGGGTGGCGACGAGCCTGCACCGATATTGCGGCGACACTTCGAGTTTGAAGCGCTCCCCCGCGTGGTCTACCCGGCTCGCTCTGCCAAACTGCCCGCGTCCGATTGGTTGGTGCTGACGCAGGAAAGCCTGTTGGAAGTGGTTGACGGGGTAGAGCAGGCGCCTTTGCAGGTCACTACCACGCGCCCGGTCAATGTTGCCACCGACCTGCTGCGCCATGGGCGCCCGTTGCTGCAAACCTTGACCATGGGCGGTAAAAGCACCAATACCGCTTTTACTTACAGCACCGATGACCTTGATGGGCACCCTGTATTGGTGACCGAGCAGCAGGTGACGGGTTTCGATAATGGCGAGATCGACCCAGTGACCGGCCTGCCGCGCAATGTTTGCAAGGTAATCACGCTGAAGGATTCGATACTGATTGGCGAGCCCATTCTGAATCGCGACGACAACGATATTGAGATCGAGTACGCCTACGACGCTCTGCGCCGTGTGATTCGGGAAACAGTGTCGCCCAATGACGATAAGTACAAGGCGTCCCGTACCTACGCATACGGGCTTGTGAGCGGGGCCGGTGGCCAGGCATTGCAAAGCCGAGTGGATGTTAAAGGGGTTGCTGTCCGCTCGTACATCGATGGCCTGGGGCGAGTGGCCAGGGAGGAGCGTCATGATGCCGACGTCGACGGTGGGGATGCCCTTCTGCGCCAGGTCTTCCGCCCGATTAATGCGTTTACCTACGATGAGCTTGACCAGTTGACCGAAGCAGTCGAATACGATTGGAAAGGCGCCGAGCAAATGCCGTTGGCGACCCGGTATGAATACGACGACTGGGGGCAGCAGCGGTGCGAAATCGGTCCGGATGGTGTCAAGCGGTACCACGAGCAAGACCTGATCGGGTCTAACCCTTTCGGTGCGGACCCCAATGGCAACCTGCCTACCCAGACCGTGTGGAGTGAATCTGCCGATGGCACAATGAGCCTGGGCAAAACCACCACCTGGCTGAATTTGTTTGAGCAACCTGCCCTGGTTCGGCGATTCGACCTGGCGAACAAGCTGTATGCCAAACATGAGTATTTCTATGACGGGCTGGGGCGAAATGTGCGCGAAATCGATGCACGCGACACCACCACCCGCTCCAGTTATGACGTGTTCGGCCGTTTGGTGGACCAGACCCTGGCAGACAGGTCTGTGGTGCATCGCGACTATGCCGTGCACAGCAGTGAAGACCTGCCGATCAGTATCAGCGTCGGCGGCATCATGCTGGGTGAGCAGGTTTTCGACGGCCTCAACCGAATGATCACCTCCATTACCGGGGGGCGGGCGCGCCACATGCAGTACGAGCCAGGCCAGACCAAACCAAGCAAAGTGAAGACGGCCGCCGGCAATGTCATTGAGTACCAGTACCTTCCGCAGTTGGGTGAGGAGCCTCAAGTGCGGCGCATTCCGGGCCGCCAGGCGGATTATGAATTCGACCCGCATAACGCGCGGCTCACCTGGTGTAAAGAGGAGGGCGAAGAGCTTGCCCGCGCCTATTTCAGTACAGGCCAGATCAAGCAGGAAACCCGCACGATCGGAAACGAGACCTGGTCAATGGAATATGGCACCAGCCTGTTGGGGCGGCAGTTGTTCTATAAAGATGTTCTCGGTCAGACGCAGACTTATGCCTACTACGCCAGTGGCCTGCTGGAGCAGACTGCGCTGGGGTCTACCAGCAGCCGGTTCTTCTACGATGGGCTGAGCAATACCCAATGCATTCTCACGCTCGACGGTACACAAGGGTTGGCCACGGAACTTGAGTATGACCACCAGGGGCGCGAGTGCCTGCGCAGATTCGTGTTCCTGAATACCGTGGTCGAGGCACCGATCGAAGGTTTCCAGTTTGCCAATGATAGTGTGCAGGCGCTGGTGGACACAGCGGGGCTGCTGGTGCAAGGGATTCAGGTGCTGGAGCAGGAATACAGCCTGCTTGACCAGATCACGTTCAAACGCCTGTCCGAAAACGGTAGTGCCTTGCGTGAGGAGAGTTACAGATATGACCGGCGTGGTCGCCTCGAGGAGTATGCCTGTGACGGATTGCTTTCCCACAGCCCGAAAGACCCGGCTGGTAAAACCATTCGTCAGCAGTACTTCAATTTTGATGCGCTCGACAATATCACCTGGGTACTGACTGATTTCGAAGAAGAGGACGGTAGTAAAGACTCAAATGAGGCCACGTACCTGTTTGAAAATGACGACCCTGCCCAGCTGACGGGTGTGACTAACACGCATGCAGACTATGCCGACTTCACCCTGGAATATGATGAGGACGGCAACATGAAGGTCGATGACAGGGGCAAGGTGTTGACGTATGACGCCTTGGGGCGTCTGAGCAGCTACGATGGTGGCGGTTACAGCTACGACCCTCTGGACAGGCTGTCAGGCCAGGAGGCATGAAGCAGCTGCTGTGAAGATCGGGGTGTGAAGCTAATGTCGAGCAGTCAAGCGCTTGAGACCCCTTTGCAGCCGATCGCCGGCAAGCCGGGCTTCCACAGGAGCAGGGCAGACCTCAAGTTTTGCCCGGCCCCTGTGGGCGATTCTATGGTTTCTGGCAAGGGTAGCCGGAGCATCTTCAGCGCCTGTGAGATCGAGCGCCGCCCGCGCGGCGCAATCGCGAGCTGCGCTCGCTCTAACAGGCGCTGCCATACCTTGTGGCAAACACCTGTCAGCCCTAAGGCAATCCCTGTGGGAGCTGGCTTGCCGGCGATGGGCTGCAAAGCGGCCCCATGGCTGCCACCAAGGCTTAGCTGACCGGCATCGGGCCGTGAGGCCCGATTTTTCAACGCTTACGGTATGGCCACCGTGAACTGCACATCACTGTTGGCGGAACCAGCGGTTACCTGTGTATCGATCGCTTTGTAAGCCGCAGAAAACAACATGTCAGTAGGTTTGCTGTCATGCAGGGGATATTGTTTGGAGGCGATTCCATTGTCTACCGGTGTACCCACATTGTCCTTGATGATCAAGGCCAACCCCGTGGCGCCACCTGGCTCCAGGGCGTACAACGTGCCGCTGGCGCCGGCGCCGCCGTAACTTCCGGTGAAGGTTACGCTGGTATTGGCACCGGGGAGCAGTATGCAGCCGCCACCGGGGGTAAGGCGCAAACCGAAGGCGCGGTTTGCGGCCTCATCATCTGGCTGCTTGAACTGGGCAGTGGATACTTCGCCCATGTAGATCCTGCTGGCGGGCAGGCCGGTTGAAGGGTCGATGATTTCAACTGCACAGGTCCCGCTGTGGACCTGGCCAAAGAAGTTGATTGAACCCGTGTTTGCAAGCGCTTGTTGGCTGGAAATTGCCAGTCCAAAGGCTACGACTAAGGGCTTCATATAAGCTGTCCTGTTACAGGTAAGTCGGAATAGCAAACGAGCCCAAAGGGCTCGATTGAGGTGACGCAAGGGGCTCAGGGCAGGCTCGACAGTGCTTTTTGCATCGGCGTGGTGGCGACCCCGTAGTCATTGATGGTGGT
This sequence comes from Pseudomonas sp. PARCl1, assembly GCF_947311875.1. Lineage (NCBI taxonomy): Bacteria > Pseudomonadati > Pseudomonadota > Gammaproteobacteria > Pseudomonadales > Pseudomonadaceae > Pseudomonas > Pseudomonas sp. PARCl1. The sequence continues at coordinate 46,159 of NZ_CAMZMX010000024.1, read as the reverse complement.
AAAGGTCAGTTGCAAGCCAGTGAGCGTTTTGATTTGGGTCAGGTCATAAACCTGCAGATCAAATGGCCGCGCCATGGCCATGGCCTGGATTGCCTCTGTTTTGCCTGCACTGCTGACTTCCAGGCGGCCGAATGTGTAATGGTAGGGCGTTGGGTTGTGTACCACGAGTTCGACACGCCCAGCGCGTTGGCGCACGGACCACTCCAGCTCACCGATGCGCTCTGCGGGCCGGTCTTTCAATTCTTTGGGGCGATAGAAAAGCTTCAGGCGCGTGCGCAGCGCAATATTGAGTACGTTGACATCCCCCGGCGTTGCTTCGGGGATCTCCTGAACATTGAGGTAGAACAGCGTTTCCCGATCCTTGGGCAACTTGTTGGGCAGGCGGCTGATCTGCACCATTTGCTCCTTGCCGGGGTCCAGGCGGAACAACCCGGGCGAAGTCGCCAGAGGGACGGCTGTATCGGTGTCGTCCTTCGCGGTGTTGACCCAGGTTTGCACCGCATAGGGGCGGGGGCTGGGGTTGGCGATCACTACAGAGGTGCTGCTGTTGTCGCTGTCGAACACGATTCGCGTGGTATTGACGGTTAGCGCTGCCTGAGCGGTCTGCATCATGCTCGCGAAGCAAATACCCAAGGCAAGGCGGCGCAGGTGAATCTTCATCTGGCGATACCTTTTGAATGGTATGAAGACACCTCAGGCGACGTCAGTTCGCCTGAGGTGCTTTCTCATGGGATGTTGACAAGAAATTGCACATCGGTATTGGCGGTGCCGGCGGTGACCCCGGTGCCAATGGACTTATAGGCCGCAGAGAAAATCATCGTGGTGGGGTTCGCGTCATCCAGTGGGTAATCCTTGGAAGGCGAGCCGTTGTCTATCGGTGTACCGGCATTGTCCTTGATAATCAAGGCCAAGTCGGCTGCCCCGCCTGGCTCCAGCGCATACAGCGTACCACCAGTACCGGCACCGCCATAGGCGCCAGTGAAAGTCACCTGGGCACTGGTATTAGGGGTTACAGTACAGCCATTACCTGGGGTCACGCGCATGCCGAAGGCGCGCGATGCAGCTTCATCGCCTGTGGCTGCGAACTGCGAAACGCTGACGTTGCCCATGTTGATGCGGGCTACCGGCAGGCCGGTCGACGGGTCAATGATTTCGATCGGGCAAGTACCGGCGTGCACCTGGCCGTAGAAGTTGATCGAGCCAGTATTGGCGAGTGCTGCATTGCTGGCAAGGCCAAGCAAGATGGCAAGCGGGATAAGCTTCTTCTTCATGTTGTACTCCACTGTGGACCCGTTGTAGGCAGGGCATTTCGGCCTATGGATTTCTGCCGAAAAACTTGACGGCAGGGGGAGAAAAGATTAGGTCGTTTGGGAATGGTCGCATGTAGGAAAATACTGATAAGTACATAGTAAAAGCCTAATGCGTGATTCTGCTTCAAGAGTGAGTCGCTTCTTGCCGCCCGACAACTGGTAAAAATGCCAGTTTTCAATGCTGCCTGATTATGGGCATATCAGTGCTTTGTTGATGGGAGTGGGGCATGAGCATGCACAAAGAGAAAGAAAGCAATAAGCCTGTGGCTAAAGAAGTCTCAGACTCAGCGGCCGCCGCAGAGTCTGCGATATTGCTCCTCTATGCCCTTAACGATGAAACACAGCTGAACGGTTTATGGGCAAAGCGCCATGCACTCATTGGTCACGATATGGACTGGCCTGAGTTGGTGGTTTCCGAGCGCGAGATGAACAGAACGACTTGGGAGCTGAGCTTGGTGCATCTGGGTTACCCAAAGTTGCGGTTCGAAACGTCAGCGCGAACATTGAAACTGGACAAGAACCTGCTGACCGACCTGCGGCTATCGTTGAATACACCTATTGGCATGAATGCGCGCCAGGCTGTGAGAATCGAGCAGTCGGACGCCAGCGCGGGCAAGGTGCTTGAGGTGACCCTCGGTCTCAACAGCAGCCATATCGAATACCACAAATGGAAAGGCAGTGAGGCGGTGGTGCACTGGGAGCAACCTGCCACTTACGTGATAGCAAATGACCGATTGAGCGCTGACCGGTTCAAGGAGCACTTCGAGCCCTTGAAGCGCATGAAGGTCGCGACTTTGTCAAAGCCAGTTTCTGTTGCTCTTGACGACGTATGGGTTTATTTCGAATATGACCAGTCACGAATCCGGGTCAACGTCTTCAACGGCCCGGGTCAGGTAGCCGCCCAATCAGATCCGATTCTGGTGCCGGCATCCGAAGACGTCGCTATCGCCTTTGAGGTCGGGGCATTCCCAATCACCCTGACCCAGCTGCCGCCAGTGGACAAAGACTGGGTAGTTGGTCTGTTCGCGCCCAGCTGGTCAATGAAGTGGACCCTGGGAGGGTACATACCGCCGGGCAATTTTTATTTTGCCGTATATGCTCTTTCTGGCTCTGAGATGGCGCAAACCAAAGTAAGTACCCAGGCGCAGGCGCTGAAGTGCTCTCCGCTGATTAGTTTTTGCGATTATGGAGGCGATCTGGAAGAGATCCAGCTGATGTCAGCGGGAGCGCAGCCAGTCTGGGGTGCGGAGGGCACACTGCATGGCGAGTTGCTCGTGCAGAACGGCAAGCACTACTACAAACCGCCGCAATCACTGCCAGCGGCGGTGCGTTTCAATACGGGGGGAGACACATTCATACCTGCCGCCTGCCGCGCGTCCCTGGTTACTCCGACCGAGACAGATATCATTAAAGTAACAGACACGTGGCAGGAGGCCTATGCCACGTTTGTGATTCGCTGGGTACATCCCACGCACTTTATCCGGGTTGCCCGGCACGCCTTGGGCCTTAAACTTTCACTGTTTTACTTAAACGGACGTCAAGAGGAAAAAGCGGTTGCGGACTCGCAGGTATCGTGGCGGGTTCTTGCGGGTAATGGCTCGGTTATTGCTGGCGTTTTCAGGCCAGATGTGAGCAACCCAAGCCCTTACTCTGTCGTCATGGGGGAGGACACCTTCGCTGTGGATGAATGGCGCTGGGGGCTGACAATCATTGCGATGCCGATGCTCGATATTGACACGCTGGTCGACTACTACTCGCGTTGAGCAATGGCCCGTTCAGTGGTGGGTCGATGGAGGCGTCTGGGCCAGCAACTGCTTTTCCTGGTGCCAGTCGAACGGCTCGTCGTTGCGCTCGGCTTCGTAGCGACGCTCCTCGAGTTGCTGGTACAGGTCCAACTCTTCGTCAGGCATGAAATGCAGGCAGTCACCACCGAAGAACCACAGCAAATCGCGGGGTACCAGATGAGCGATCTGTGGGTAGCGCTGGATCACCTGACAGGTCAGGTCCTGGCCCAGGTACTGGCTTTGCAGTGGGTCCTGCGGCAGTAGGGTCAGTAGTTCGTCGAAGCGCTCCAGGAACAGGGCGTGGCTTTCCTCCGGTACCTGCTCGGCGTCACCCAGGGCCTCCAAGATGGTGCGCAGGTGGTTCAGCAGTTGCAGGTGGTATTGCAGGTGGGGGGTGGCCATGGGCATGGTCCTCGAGATAGGTCAAACGGGCGCGGAGTATACGCCGGGAGGGAGGGGGCCGCAAAACGGCCCCTGGTTTCAGCGTACCTTGCCGTGCTCAGGCAGCAACTGCGCTTTGTCGAACGCGTCCACATCAATCACGATCCTGCGGGCTTTTTCAGCCTCATGCAGCTGTAGGCCTTCACCTGGCTGAAGCGCACCGGCCTTTACCGCTGCATCAATTGCCGATTGCCCAGGGGTCGGCTGTACCTTGCCACCCTTGATCGCCTGATGCAGCGCCTTGTGCAAGGGTGCAGCTTCCTCCAGCAACTCGCAGGCCCGTTGCAGCGCCGCCACTGGATCTCCATCGGTTTTTGGCCTGAAGCAACCGGAAAGCAGCTCTTCCAGCGCCGGGTCACCTTTGCTACGCCCAATCAGCGCTGCCACTTCGGCGTCCAGTTCATCGCTGGGCCCGGTGTGACGACGGCCAAAGGGGAACACCAGCACGCGCAGGGCGCAGCCAATGAAGCGGTTGGGGAAATTGTCCAGCAGCCTATCCAGGGCTGTTTCCGCCTGGCCCAGGCTTTCTTCCATGGCCCAGCGCAGCAGGGGCTGCATGTGCTGGGGTGAGCCGAGGTCGTGATAGCGCTTGAGCGCGGCGCTGGCCAAGTACAGGTAGCTCAGGACGTCGCCCAGCCGCGCGCTGAGGCGTTCGCGACGTTTGAGCGCGCCGCCCAGTAGCATCATCGACAGGTCGGCCAGCAGAGCAAAGGCTGATGCCTGGCGGTTGAGGGCGCGGAAGTAGCCTTGGCTCAAGGCATCACCGGGCACATTCTCCAATCGACCCAGCCCAAGGTTGAACACGAGTGTGCTTGCCGCGTTGCCGGCAGCGAACATGATGTGCTTCATCAGCAGGTCGTCGAATTCCTTCAGGGCCTGGTCGCGGTCTTCACGGCTTGCCAGGGCCATTTCCTTGAGCACGAACGGGTGGCAACGGATGGCGCCCTGGCCGAAGATCATCAGGTTGCGCGAGAGGATATTGGCGCCCTCGACGGTGATGAAGATCGGCGCCCCCTGCCAGTTCCGGCCCAGGTAGTTGTTCGGGCCCATGATGATGCCCTTGCCGCCGTGCACGTCCATGGCATGCTGGATGCATTCACGGCCGCGCTCGGTGAGGTGGTACTTGAGAATCGCCGACAGCACCGAGGGCTTTTCGCCCAGGTCCACGGCCTTGGCGGTGAGCAGGCGGGCGCTGTCCATCAGCCAGGCGTTGCCGCCGATGCGTGCCAGGGATTCCTGGATGCCCTCGAACGCGGCAAGCGGCACGTTGAACTGTTCACGGATAGTGGCGTACTGGCCGGTGACCAGGCTGGTGTACTTGGCCGCCCCCGTGCCGACGGCGGGCAGGGAAATCGAGCGGCCCACCGACAGGCAGTTCATCAGCATCATCCAGCCCTTGCCGAGCATGGCCTGGCCACCGATCAGGAAGCTCAGCGGCACGAACACGTCCTTGCCGCTGTTGGGGCCGTTCATGAAGGCAGCGCCCAGCGGCAGGTGGCGCTTGCCGATTTCTACGCCGGGGGTGTCGGTGGGGATCAGGGCCAGGCTGATGCCCAGTTCTTCCTGCTCGCCCAGCAAATGGTCCGGGTCGTAGGCCTTGAAGGCCAGGCCCAGCAAGGTCGCGACCGGGCCGAGGGTGATATAGCGCTTTTCCCAGTTCAGGCGCAGGCCGAGGACTTCTTCGCCTTGCCATTGGCCTTTGCAGATGACACCAGTGTCGGGCATGGCGCCAGCGTCGGAGCCGGCCAATGGGCCGGTGAGGGCGAAGCAGGGGATTTCTTCGCCACGGGCCAGGCGCGGCAGGTAGTGGTTGCGTTGCTCATCGGTGCCGTAGTGCAGCAGCAACTCAGCGGGCCCCAGGGAGTTGGGCACCATCACGGTCGAGGCCAGGTCGCCGCTGCGGGTGGCCAGCTTCATCGCCACCTGGGAGTGGGCATAGGCGGAGAAACCTTTACCGCCATATTCCTTGGGGATGATCAGGGCAAAGAAACCGTTCGACTTGATATGCGCCCACGCTTCGGGCGGCAGGTCGAGGTCCTGGCCGATCTGCCAGTCGCTGACCATTGCGCAGAGCGCTTCGGTGGGGCCGTCGATGAAGGCCTGTTCCTCCTCGGTCAGCGTCGGTGCCGGGTAGGCGAGCAGTGTGCGCCAGTCGGGGCGGCCACTGAACAGCTCGCCGTCCCACCAGACGGTGCCTGCGTCGATCGCTTCGCGCTCGGTTTGCGACATGGGCGGCAGGGTGCGCTGGAACCAGCTGAACACCCGGCCGGTAAGTACCCTGCGGCGCCAGTCGGGCAGCGCCACCACGGCCACCTTGAACGCCAGCACGATCCAGATCAGCGCCAGCAGCCAGCCGGGGGCGTTGCTGAAAATGCTCATCAGCAGGACGTAGGCCGCCACGATGCCGAGAATCTGCAGGGGCGCCAGGCGCCGGTGCGTGAGGTATGCCGCGCCGATCACCAGCACTACCAACCATAACAGCAACATAATCGGTCCTCCTTGGAACCAGGGGAGCTTGAACCGTCCCAGACAGCTTAGACGTAACGCCGTGAACGGCAGGGTCAGAACAGTGACAGGGTGTGGCGGTGGGAGTTTCAGGATATTTTCAGCCTGTGCCGGCCTCTTCGCGGGCACGCCCGCTCCCACAGGGATATCACAGGGTTCGAGACGGGTGAGGCACCTGTGGGAGCGGGCGCGCCCGCGAAGAGGCCGGTACAGGCGAGAAAACTCTGGAGTAGACTGTGCAGCCCTCCACATTCATAAGGACGTTGCCATGCTGAAGATCTGGGGCCGCAAGAATTCGAGCAATGTGCGCAAGGCGCTGTGGATTGCCCACGAACTGGGCCTGGACTTCGCGTCCATCGACGCCGGCGGCGCTTTCGGCGTGGTCAACGAGCCGCACTACCGCGCGCGCAACCCCAATGGCCTGGTGCCCCTGCTGGAGGACGGCGACCTGGTCCTGTGGGAGTCCAACGCCATCGTCCGCTACCTGTGCGCCGAGTACGGCGCCGAGCAAGGCTGGTACCTGGAAGACCCGCGCCAGCGCGCCCTGGCCGACAAGTGGATGGACTGGACCACCTCGGCCTTGGCAACCCCCTTCCGCCCGCTGTTCTGGGGCCTGCTGCGTACCCCGGAAGACCAGCGCGACTGGGTGGCGATCAACGCTGCGCACAAGCGCTGTGCCGAGCTGCTGGCGATGGCCGATGCTGCCCTGGCCCAGCAGCCGTATCTTTCCGGTGACCAGATCGGCATGGGCGACATCCCACTGGGGTGCTTCGCCTACGCCTGGTTCGAGCTGCCCATCGAGCGCCCGGCCATGCAGCATCTGGAAGCGTGGTACGCACGCCTCAAGGCACGCCCGGCCTACCAGGCTGCGGTGATGACGGCGCTGACCTGAATCGAACACCACGGCTGTTTCGATAGTCACTATCAATACACATGACTGTACTTGTGCGGCCAGGCCTTGCACCATTGGCCGCACTCACTGCGCCAGTGACGTTATCTGGCGTGTCCTGCACCTTATTCTTCGGTAAGTGACCCGCTATGAGTTCTGCCCTGTCCATCCGACAGCTCACCAAAACCTACGGCAACGGCTTCCAGGCCCTCAAGGGCATCGACCTGGACGTTGCCGAAGGTGACTTCTTCGCCTTGCTCGGTCCCAACGGCGCCGGCAAGTCCACCACCATCGGCATCCTGTCCACGCTGGTGAACAAGACCAGCGGCACGGTCAACGTGTTCGGCCATGACCTGGACCGCGAGCCCGCCGCGCTAAAGCGCTGCCTGGGCGTGGTGCCGCAGGAATTCAACTTCAACCAGTTCGAGAAAACCTTCGATATCGTGGTGACCCAGGCCGGCTACTACGGTATCCCGCCTAAACTGGCCAAGGAGCGCGCCGAGCAATACCTGACCCAGCTGGGCCTGTGGGACAAGCGCGACGTGCAGTCGCGTTCGTTGTCTGGTGGCATGAAGCGCCGCCTGATGATTGCCCGCGCGCTGATTCACGAGCCGCGCCTGCTGATCCTGGACGAACCTACCGCCGGGGTGGACATCGAGCTGCGCCGGTCGATGTGGAGCTTTCTCACCGAGCTGAACCAGAAGGGCATCACCATCATCCTCACCACCCATTACCTGGAAGAGGCTGAGCAGCTGTGCCGTAACATCGGCATCATCGACCACGGCACCATCGTCGAGAACACCAGCATGCGCCAGTTGCTGGGCAAGCTGCATGTCGAAACCTTCGTCCTCGACCTCAAGCAGGACCTGGCCACGGCGCCGGTGTTGCAAGGCTACCCTAGCCGGCTGCTGACACCGCACACGCTGGAAGTGCAGGTGGACAAGGACATCGGCATTACCGCGCTGTTCGGCCAGCTGGCCTTGCAGAACATCGAAGTGCAAAGCCTGCGCAACAAGACCAACCGACTCGAGGAGCTGTTCGTGTCCCTGGTGGAAAAAAACCTGTCGAAGGTGGCCGTATGAGTGTGGAACTGCGTACCAACTGGGTCGCCCTGAACACCATCGTCTACCGTGAAGTGCGGCGTTTTCTGCGCATCTGGCCGCAGACCCTGCTGCCGCCCGCGATCACCATGGTCCTGTACTTCGTGATTTTCGGTAACCTGATCGGCCGGCAGATCGGTGACATGGGTGGTTTCACCTACATGCAGTACATCGTGCCCGGGCTGATCATGATGTCGGTGATCACCAACTCTTATGGCAACGTGGTGTCGAGCTTCTTCGGCAGCAAGTTCCAGCGCTCGATCGAAGAGTTGATGGTGTCGCCGGTATCGCCGCACATCATTCTCGTCGGCTATGTGCTGGGCGGCGTGTTGCGTGGCCTGGCGGTGGGGGTGATCGTGACCATCCTGTCGATGTTCTTCACCGACCTGCAGGTTCACCACCTGGGCGTGACCGTGGCCGTGGTGCTGTTGACCGCGACCATTTTCTCGCTGCTGGGCTTCGTCAACGCGGTGTTCGCGCGCAACTTCGATGACATTTCGATCATCCCGACCTTCGTGCTGACGCCACTGACTTACCTGGGCGGGGTGTTCTATTCGATCAACCTGCTGCCGCCATTCTGGCAGACCGTGTCGCTGGCCAACCCGGTGCTGCACATGGTCAACTCGTTCCGCTACGGCATCCTAGGGGTGTCGGATATCAGCATCGGTACGGCGATCACCTTCATGCTGGTGGCCACCGCGGTGCTCTACCTGCTGTGTGTGCGCCTGCTGGTCAGCGGCCGCGGCATGCGCGCCTGAGGCCTTGCACCGGCATTGGCGGCGCCGCCACTGCCGGCCCACCCACCAGCGCCAGTACAGCATGGTGCCGAAGTAGCCAAGGATGCCCAGCACCACGCCGCACACCACCGAGCCGAGCAGGAAGGGTTGCCACAGCGTCGACAGCTGGTCGGTGATCCACTCGAAGGTCAGTTCGTCAGGCAATGTGCGCGGTGGTACCTGCATCAGCCAGGCGCCGGTCATGTAGGTGACGAAGAACACCGGCGGCATCGTCAGTGGGTTGGTCAACCACACCAGGCTGACCGCGATCGGCAGGTTGCCGCGTACCGGAATGGCCAGCGCGGCGGCCAGCAGCATCTGCGCCGGCATCGGGATCAGTGCCGCGAACAGGCCAACGCCCATGGCCCGCGCCACCGAATGGCGGTTCAGGTGCCAGAGGTTCGGGTCGTGCAGCAACTTGCCGAAAAAGCGTAAGGACTTGTGTTCCCGAATACTGGTCGGGTCCGGCATGTAGCGTTTGAAAAGTCGGCGCGGCATGTAGGCTCCCGGAGCGTTGACCCGGGCAGTATGCCCTTATTCCCGCTCAGCCTCGTTCAGAGTTTGTGACAATTGTTGAGCAAGCCGTGCCGGCAATTGGGCTATGCCTCAGAAGGTGATTTGGCTTCTGGAGCTCTACCTCATGCGCACAGGGATGTTGGCGCTTGCGCTCGGGCTGCTGTGCCTGGGCTTTCTTCCTGTATTGCCACCGGACGGGTGGTTGTGGGTGCTGGCGGCTTGCGCTGGCGTCTGCCTGTTCACCCGCGGGTGGCCATTGGGCTGTTTTCTGTTGGGGCTGTGCTGGGCCAGCTGGTCTGCCCAGCAGGCCCTGGATGACCGGCTGGCGGCCGCTTTGGATGGCCGCACCTTGTGGCTGGAGGGGCGGGTGGTCGGCTTGCCGGCACGCACGGCGCACGGTGTGCGTTTCGAGCTGGAGGCCGCCCGTTCGCGCCGTGCCGAATTGCCACAACGCCTGCAAGTCAGCTGGTTCGACGGGCCGCCGGTACGGGCCGGCGAGCAGTGGCGGCTGGCGGTGACCTTGCAGCGCCCCGCCGGGTTGTTGAACCCGCATGGGCCGGACCGTGAAGCGCAGTTGCTGGCCCGGCGGGTCGGCGCTACCGGTACGGTGAAGGCGGGGCAGCTGCTGGCGCCGGCCAGCTATGGGTGGCGGGACTCGCTGCGCCAGCGCTTGCTGGCGGTCGATGCCAACGGCCGGCAGGCCGCGCTGGTGGCCCTGGTGCTCGGCGACGGGACCGGCCTGGCGCGGGAAGATTGGCAGACGTTGCAGGCCACCGGCACGGTGCACTTGTTGGTCATTTCCGGCCAGCACATTGGCCTGGTTGCCGGTTTGCTCTATGGCCTGGTCGCCGGGTTGGCCCGCTGGGGGCTGTGGCCCGCACGGCTGCCGTGGCTGCCCTCGGCGTGCGCGCTGGCCATGGGTGCGGCACTGGCCTACGGCTGGCTGGCCGGCGCGGGGGTGCCGGTACAGCGTGCCTGTCTGATGCTGGCCGTGGTGTTGCTCTGGCGGCTGCGTTTTCGGCACCTGGGGGCGTTCCTGCCACTGTTGCTGGCGCTGGTGGTCGTGTTGCTGGTCGAGCCGCTGGCGGCGCTGCTTCCGGGCTTCTGGCTGTCGTTCGGCGCCGTGGCCACGCTGGTGTTTTGCTTCAGCGCCCGCCTGGGGGCATGGCGGCCATGGCAGGCCTGGACGCGGGCGCAGTGGGTGATTGCCATCGGTTTGTTGCCGGTGCTGCTGGCCGTGGGCTTGCCGGTGAGCCTGAGTGCGCCGCTGGCCAACCTGGTGGCGGTGCCATGGGTGAGCCTGGCGGTACTGCCGTTGGCCTTGCTGGGTACCTTGTTGTTGCCGTTGGGTGGGGCTGGGGAGGCCTTGTTGTGGCTGGCAGGTGGCTTGCTGGACGTGCTGTTTCGGGTGCTGGCGCTGGTTGCGCAGCAACGCCCGGCATGGGTGCCGCCGGCCCTGCCGCTATGGGCCTGGCTGCTGGTCTGCCTGGGGGCTTTGCTGGTGCTGCTGCCCCGTGGCGTGCCGCTGAGAGGGTTGGGCGGGGTGATGCTGTTGGCCCTTTGGGTGCCGCGCGAGCCGGTGCCTTTCGGGCAGGTGGAGGTCTGGCAGCTGGACGTTGGCCAAGGCTTGGCGGTGCTGTTGCGCACCCGGCATCACAACCTGCTGTATGACGCCGGGCCGGCGAGGGGCGACAGCGACCTGGGGGAGCGGGTGGTGTTGCCGACCTTGCGCAAGTTGGGGGTGAGTCACCTGGACGTGATGCTGATCAGCCATGCCCACGCCGATCATGCCGGCGGTGCTGGGGCGATACAGCGGGGTTTGCCGGTCGAGCGGGTTATCGGTGGGGAAGCGCTGGATGATGTTCAGTTGCAACCCTGTGCCAGTGGCGAGCAATGGGAATGGGATGGCGTGGGTTTTTCGCTGTGGCGCTGGGCGGATGGGCGCAGCAGTAATGACCGCTCCTGTGTGTTGCTGGTCGAGGCGCAGGGTGAGCGGTTGTTGCTGGCCGGCGACATGGAGGTAGGGGCGGAGCGTGCCTGGCTGGCGGCGACCGACGCGCCACGCATTGACTGGCTGCAGTCGCCGCACCATGGCAGCCGCAGTTCCTCCAGCGAGGGGTTCATGCGTGCCACGGCGCCGCGTGGGGTGCTGATATCGCGGGGGCGCAATAATAGCTTTGGACACCCGCATGCGCAGGTGGTGGAGCGGTACCGGCGGCATGGGGTGGTGGTGCATGACACGGCGGTGCAGGGGGCTTTGCGGTTGGTGCTGGGTGGGTGGGGGGAGGTTGAGGGGATGCGGGGACAGCGGCGGTTCTGGCGGGCTCGGGTGGAGTGAGGGGAGGGGCTTGCAGGTGCTTGCCATGACATTTTCTATGCCCCAGGGGTTCGCCATGACAGTTGCAGCGCCTGTCAGCCCTGATACCGATCCAAGGCATGCTCCCTGATCTCCGGCAGATGAGCCTCCGCCGTGCCTATGGTAGAGTGGCGGCCTTTATCCGAAGGGGCGTTTACTGTGTGGGAATTGGTCAAGTCCGGTGGTTGGATGATGCTGCCGATCATTCTGAGCTCCATCGCTGCCATGGCTATCGTCATCGAGCGCCTGTGGACCCTGCGCGCCAGCCGCGTCACCCCGCCACACTTGCTGGGCCAGGTCTGGATATGGATCAAGGACAAGCAACTCACCAGTGACAAGCTCAAGGCGCTGCGCGCCGATTCGCCACTGGGTGAGATCCTCGCCGCGGGCCTGGCCAATTCGCGCCATGGCCGCGAAATCATGAAAGAGTGCATCGAAGAGGCGGCTTCGCGCGTTATCCACGAGCTGGAGCGCTACATCAGCACCCTCGGCACCATCGCTGCCATGGCCCCGCTGCTGGGCCTGCTGGGCACCGTGCTGGGCATGATCGACATCTTCAGTGCCTTCATGGGCACGCAGATGACCGCCAACGCCGCGGTACTGGCCGGTGGTATTTCCAAGGCCCTGGTCACCACGGCGGCGGGCCTGATGGTCGGTATTCCGGCGGTGTTCTTCCACCGTTTCCTGCTGCGCCGCATCGATGAACTGGTGGTGGGCATGGAGCAGGAGGCGATCAAGCTGGTGGAAGTGCTGCAGGGCGACCGCGAAGTGGAAGTGGCCGGAGGCAAGGCGTGAAGTTCCGGCGCAATCGCCAGCGGGAGAACGTCGACATCAACCTGGCGTCGCTGATCGACGTGGTGTTCGTGCTGCTGCTGTTCTTCGTGGTCACCACCACCTTCACCCGTGAAACGCAGCTGCGGGTCGAGCTGCCGGAGGCCGCCAGTGCCGAGCAGGCGCCGGCCGACCAGGGCAAGCTGGTGGAAATCACCATCAGCGCCGAAGGCGTGTACTCGGTGAACAACCACCTGCTGCCCAAGAGCGACCTGGCCACACTGAGCGAGGCCATCGAGCGTGAGTCGGGTGGTGACAACAAGCTGCCCCTGGCCATCAGTGCCGATGGCAAGACCCCGCACCAGGCTGTGGTCACTGCGATGGATGCTGCCGGCAAGCTCGGCTTCAGCCAATTGCGCATGACCACCGTCGAGGCGGCCCAGGGCACGCCCTGATGGCTATCGCCGATCGCCTGCTCGCCGCCTGGTACGCCGGGCACCCGGCGCTGGCGCTGCTGCGCCCGCTGGAGGCGTTGTACCGCCGCGTGGTCACGCGCAAGCGCGCGCGCTTTCTAAAGGGTGAAAGTGCCAGCTACCGCGCACCGGTGCCGGTCATCGTGGTGGGCAATATCACCGTGGGTGGCACCGGCAAGACACCGATGATTCTCTGGCTGATCGAGCATTGCCGCCAGCAGGGGCTGAACGTCGGCGTGGTCAGCCGTGGCTATGGCGCCAAACCGCCGCAGTTGCCGTGGCGGGTGTTGGCCGACCAGTCTGCCGAACAGGCCGGGGACGAACCGCTACTGATCGTGCAGCGCAGCGGGGTACCGCTGATGATCGACCCAGATCGCGCCCGCGCCGTGCAGGCCCTGCTGGCCAGTGAACCGCTGGACCTGATCCTGTGTGATGACGGCATGCAGCACTACCGCCTGGCACGTGACCTGGAGCTGGTCCTGATCGATGCCGCGCGTGGCCTGGGCAACGGCCGCTGCCTGCCGGCCGGCCCGCTGCGCGAGCCTGCCGAACGCCTGCAGGGCGCCGATGCGGTGCTGTTCAATGGTGCCGGCGAAGACCGTGTCGGTGGCTTTGGCCTGCGCCTGCAGCCATCCGCACTGGTCAACCTGCGCAGTGGCGAGCGCCGCCCACTCGACCATTTTCCCGCCGGCCAGCGCCTGCACGCGGTGGCCGGTATCGGCAACCCGCAACGTTTCTTCAATACCCTGCTGGGGCTAAACTGGCAGCCGCTGCCGCACCCTTTTGCCGACCATGCACACTTCAGCGCCCGGAGCCTGGCCTTCAGCCCACCGCTACCGCTGGTCATGACCGAGAAGGACGCCGTGAAATGCCGCGCCTTCGCCGCCGACGACTGGTGGTACCTGGCTGTCGAAGCACAGCCCACGCCGGCATTCAGCGCCTGGTTCGACAGCCAGCTGCAGCGTTTGCTGCACAAGCCCTGAGCCCGTTTTCATTTCTGGCCATCTGGCCTAAAGGAAGCCTTCAATGGACACCAAACTGCTCGATATCCTCGCCTGCCCAATCACCAAGGGCCCGCTCAAGCTCAGCGCCGACAAGACCGAGCTGATCAGCAAGGGTGCCGGCCTGGCCTACCCGATTCGCGACGGTATCCCGGTCATGCTGGAGAGCGAAGCACGTACCCTGACCGACGACGAGCGCCTGGACAAATGAGCCTGGACTACACCGTGGTGATTCCTGCCCGCCTGCGTTCCACGCGCTTGCCAGGCAAGCCGCTGCTGGCCATCGCCGGCAAGCCGATGGTGCAACATGTATGGGAGCAGGCGCGCAAGAGCGCGGCCAGCCGCGTGGTCATCGCTACCGACGATGCCAGCATCTTCGAAGCTTGCCAGGCCTTTGGCGCTGAAGTGCTGATGACCCGTGTCGACCATGAGTCGGGTACCGACCGCCTGGCTGAAGTGGCGACGCAACTAGGCCTGGCGGCCGATGCCATCGTGGTCAACGTGCAGGGTGACGAGCCGCTGATCCCGCCGGTGATCATCGACCAGGTAGCTGCCAACCTGGCTGCCCACCCGCAAGCGGCCATCGCCACCCTGGCCGAGCAGATCCATGAGCCGGAAACCGTGTTCAACCCCAATGCGGTGAAGGTGGTCAGCGACAAGCACGGCCTTGCCCTGAGCTTCAGCCGGGCGCCGCTGCCGTGGGCGCGTGACACCTTCGCCAAAGGCCAGGACCAGTTGCCAGCCGGCGTACCTTACCGCCGCCATATCGGCATGTACGCCTACCGCGTGGGCTTCCTCCACGACTTCGTCAGCTGGGGCCCCTGCTGGCTGGAGCAGACCGAAGCCCTGGAGCAGTTGCGTGCCCTGTGGCACGGTGTGCGCATCCACGTCGAGGACGCGATCGAGGCGCCTGCCGTGGGTGTAGACACCGCAGAAGACCTGGAGCGCGTACGGCGCTTGCTGGAGGCCTGATGCGCGTACTGTTCGTGTGCCTGGGCAACATTTGCCGCTCGCCCACTGCCGAAGGCGTGCTGCGCCACCAGCTACAGGCTGCCGGGCTCGCCGACCGCGTGCAGGTGGCCTCCGCGGGTACGGGCGACTGGCACGTTGGCAAATCACCCGACAGCCGCACCTGCAAGGCGGCGCTGGCGCGTGGCTATGACTTGTCCAGGCAACGCGCGCAGCAGGTCAAGCAGCGGCACTTCGCCGAATACGACCTGGTGCTGGCCATGGACGAGAGCAACCTTCGCGACCTGCGTGCCCTGCGCCCGCCAACGGCGACGGGCGAGCTTGACCTGTTCCTGCGCCGCTATGGTGCGGCATTGGATGAAGTGCCTGACCCGTACTACGGCGGCGCCGATGGCTTCGAGCAGGTACTCGACCTGATCGAATCGGCCTGCCAGGCGCTGGTGCTGGAAATCAAGGGGCGGATATGACCGGGCAATGGCAGGAGCAGGTATCGCTCAAGCCTTACAACACCTTCGGCATCGACGTGAAGGCGCGTTACTTCAGCCAGGCCCGCAATGACCTGCATGTGCGCCAGGCGCTGAGCCAGGCTCAGCGCCTGGCGTTGCCAGTGCTGGTGATCGGCGGCGGCAGCAACCTGCTGCTGACGCGCGATATCGATGCGCTGGTCTTGCACATGGCCAGCCAGGGCCGCCGGGTGCTCAGTGATGACGGCGAGCATGTGGTGGTCGAAGCCGAGGCCGGCGAGCCCTGGCACCCGTTCGTGCAGTGGACCCTGGCGCAGGGTTTTTGCGGCTTGGAGAACCTCAGCCTGATCCCTGGCACCGTGGGCGCTGCACCCATGCAGAACGTGGGTGCCTACGGGGTGGAGATCAAGGACGTGTTCGTCGGCCTTACGGCCCTGGACCGCGAGACGGGCGAGCTGCGCGACTTCGCGCTGGCGGACTGTGCCTTCGGTTACCGCGACAGCGTATTCAAGCGTAACCCAGGCCGGTGGTTGATCCTGCGGGTGCGGTTTGCCTTGAGCCGGACCCTGCACGCGCACCTGGACTACGGCCCGGTCCGCCAGCGCCTGGCAGAGCAGGGCGTGACCGAACCGACGGCGCAGGCGATCAGCGATGCGATCTGCAGCATTCGCCGCGAAAAGCTGCCAGACCCGGCCGAGCTGGGTAATGCCGGAAGCTTCTTCAAGAACCCGGTGGTTTCAGCCGAATGCGTGGCGCGTATCCGTGCGCAGTACCCCGGCGTGGTCGCCTATCCGCAGGCTGACGGTCAGGTAAAGCTGGCCGCAGGCTGGTTGATCGAGCAGGCAGGCTGGAAGGGCTATCGCGAGGGTGATGCCGGGGTGCATCGCTTGCAGTCGCTGGTGCTGGTCAACCATGGCCAGGCGAGTGGGGCGCAGATGCATGCGCTGGCGCGACGGATCCAGGCCGATATCCTCGAACGGTTCGGGGTTGAGCTGGAGATGGAGCCTAACCTGTACTGAATTAGAGGGCGGTGCAGAACCTGTAGGAGCGGCCTTGTGTCGCGATGGGGCGCGTAGCGGCCCCAGATTTCAGCGTCAATGCAAATATTCCCGGGGCCGCTTTGCGCCCCATCGCGACACAAGGCCGCTCCTACAAAGGGCAGCCCCGGCGCTGACATAAAGTGATAGGCCAAGAAAAAGCCCCGCCAGTTCGCACTGGCGGGGCTTTTTCATTCAGCCTTGGCTATCAACCATGATGAGGCTTTTGCTCATCGGCGGTTTCCAGGGCTGGCTCGCCAGTGGCTGCAGCAGCTTCCTGCGCGGCTTTGGCGGCAGCCTCGGCCTCACGTTTGCGGCGGCGCACTTCACGCGGGTCGTTCGGCGCGCGGCCGTTGGCCAGCATGACAGTGGCAGGCTCTACCACAGCTGGGGCCGCGACCGGCGCAGGCTCGACAACCACAGGTGCAGGCTCGGCCACTACTTCTGGCTGGGCTTCGGCAACCGGGGCAGGCTGTTCGACAGCCGGCGCAGCCTCGACCACGGTCGGCGCCTGCTCGATTTCACCGGCTTCGACAGCTGGCGCTTCTACCGGAGCTTCGACAGCCACGGCCGGCTCGACAACAGGCGCTTCTTCGACGACCGGTTGTGGCGCGACTTCGACCACTGGCTCGGCAGTTGCCTCGACCACGGCCACAGGCTCGCTGACCGGCTGCTCGACCACTGGGGCCACGGCCACTTCTTCAACCTTGGTGACAACTTCGACTTGCTCGAGCTTTTCAGCCTGCTCAACCGGCTGGGCGGCTTCGCTGTTGTCGGTTGCTGCAGCGGCAACGACGTCAGCGTTGGCGCGCTCGGCCTGTTGGTTGGCCTGGGCCTCGGCATCGCTGCTGATGTTGCTGGTCGCGACAGCGGCAGTCACGGCCAGGCCCGCCGCCAGTTCAGCACCCAGCTCGGTGGCCTGGTGCTGCTGTGGCTGCTCGTCGCTGCCTTCTTCTTCGCCGTCGATCAGCTCGCCATTGGCATTGCGCTGACGTTCACGACGGTTGCTGCGGCGACGCTGGCCACGCGAGCGGCGGCGCGGACGCTCGCCATCCGTGCCTTCCTGCTCGTCTTGCAGCTGTTCTTCGTTCGGCAGTTGCTCTTCGGCCAGCTCGGCAGCCTGTTCGGCCGCTTCTTCGGCAGCGCGTGGCTGACGCTCTTCACGGGGTGGGCGTGGGGCACGCTCTTCACGCGGGGCACGTTCTTCGCGCGGGGCACGTTCTTCACGTGGAGCACGTTCTTCGCGCGGGGCACGTTCTTCACGTGGAGCACGTTCTTCGCGCGGGGCACGTTCTTCACGCGGGGCACGTTCTTCGCGCGGAGCACGCTCTTCACGTGGAGCACGTTCTTCGCGCGGGGCACGTTCTTCACGTGGAGCACGTTCTTCGCGCGGGGCACGTTCTTCACGTGGAGCACGTTCTTCGCGCGGAGCACGCTCTTCACGCGGGGCGCGTTCTTCGCGCGGTGCACGCTCTTCACGGGCTACGCGCTCTTCACGCGGCTGGCGCTCTTCGCGCTCGGCTGGCGGAGTGGCATCCAGCGGCTCGCGCAGTTCGCGCACGCGCTCTTCGCCACGGTTGCCACGGCGGTCTTCGCGTGGCTGGCGTGGGGCGCGTTCCTCGCGTGGTGCGCGCTCTTCACGTGGCGCACGTTCTTCACGCGCAGCGCGTTCCTCGCGTGGCTGACGCTCTTCGCGTGGTACGCGTTCGGCACGCTCTTCACGTGGTTTGCGCTCTTCGTCGCGGCGGCCATTGCGGTTGCGGCTTTGCTGACGGCCGTTGCGGCGTTCTTCGTTGCGTGGGCTGCGCTCGGCGGCCGGTTTCTCGGCGGCAGGGGCGACCGGGGCAGCGGCAGGCTCGTCCTTGCCGGCGAACAGGCTGACCAGCGACTTGACCAGGCCCTTGAACAGGCTTGGCTCCGGCGCGCTCGGCGCGGCGGCGGCGGCCGGTGCAGGCTGCTGCACTTCGGCGGCGGCCGGTACCGGTGCATTGGCGCGGGCCGGGGCGGTTTTCACGGCCGCTTCCTGGCGAACCAGGGTACGGGTAGCAGTCGGTTGTGGTGCTTCTTCGGTTTCGCTGGCGGCGATTTCGTAGCTGGACTGGTTGTTCAGCACTTCCGGGTTGTCGTCGCGCAGGCGCTGGACTTCGAAGTGCGGGGTTTCCAGGTGATCGTTCGGCAGGATGATGATGCGCGCACGGGTGCGCAGCTCGATCTTGGTGATGGAATTACGCTTTTCGTTGAGCAGGAACGCTGCTACCGGGATTGGCACCTGGGCACGCACTTCGGCGGTGCGGTCTTTCAGGGCTTCTTCTTCGATCAGGCGCAGGATGGCCAGCGACAGCGACTCGACGTCACGGATGATGCCGGTGCCGGAGCAACGTGGGCAGACGATGCCGCTGCTTTCACCCAGCGATGGGCGCAGGCGCTGACGGGACATTTCCAGCAGGCCAAAGCGGGAGATGCGGCCAACCTGCACGCGGGCGCGGTCGGCTTCCAGGCACTCACGCACGCGCTCTTCGACGGCGCGCTGGTTCTTGGCCGGGGTCATGTCGATGAAGTCGATGACGATCAGGCCGCCGATGTCACGCAGGCGCAGCTGGCGGGCGATTTCCTCGGCCGCTTCCAGGTTGGTCTGCAGGGCGGTTTCTTCGATGTCGCTGCCTTTGGTGGCGCGCGCCGAGTTGATGTCGATGGACACCAGGGCTTCGGTCGGGTCGATCACGATCGAGCCACCGGACGGCAGGTCGACCACGCGCTGGAAGGCGGTTTCGATCTGGCTTTCGATCTGGAAGCGGTTGAACAGCGGCACGCTGTCTTCGTAGAGCTTGACCTTGCTGGCGTACTGAGGCATCACCTGACGGATGAAGGTCAGTGCTTCTTCCTGGGCGTCGATGCTGTCGATCAATACTTCGCCGATGTCCTGGCGCAGGTAGTCGCGGATGGCGCGGATGATGACGTTGCTTTCCTGGTAGATCAGGAACGGCGCGGCGCGGTCCAGGGACGCTTCCTTGATGGCGGTCCACAGTTGCAGCAGGTAGTCCAGGTCCCACTGCATTTCTTCGCTGCTGCGGCCCAGGCCGGCGGTGCGCACGATCAGGCCCATGTCGCCCGGTACGGTCAGGCCGTTCAGGGCTTCGCGCAGTTCGTTGCGCTCTTCGCCTTCGATGCGGCGCGAGATGCCACCGGCGCGCGGGTTGTTGGGCATCAGTACCAGGTAGCGGCCGGCCAGGCTGATGAAGGTGGTGAGGGCGGCACCTTTGTTGCCACGCTCTTCCTTCTCGACCTGAACGATGACTTCCTGGCCTTCGCTGAGCACTTCCTTGATGTTCACCCGGCCTTCCGGGGTTTTCTTGAAGTATTCGCGGGAGATTTCTTTCAGCGGCAGGAAGCCGTGACGTTCGGAACCGAAGTCGACGAAAGCGGCTTCGAGGCTGGGTTCGATGCGGGTGATCTTGCCTTTGTAGATGTTGGCCTTTTTCTGCTCACGCGCGCCGGACTCGATGTCCAGGTCGTAGAGACGTTGGCCGTCCACCAGGGCTACACGCAACTCTTCGGGTTGAGTTGCGTTAATCAGCATTCTTTTCATGTTGTACCGTCGGTTTCCGGGCTGCCGGAAACGGCGTTCGGCACACACGACGTCTCATGGTCGGTGCCAAGGTGCGCAAAGGGTGGCCGGGCCACCCCCGTGTCGAGCAACGTTCGGCACCAGCCGGTTGCCCAGCCTGCCGTTGTCGCGACGACGCGTCCTGTTTGCTGCGGTGCCAACAAGGCCCCGGTGGCTTCGAATGGGTATCCGAATCAACCAAGCGGGCCTTGTGCACTCAGTCAGGAGGAGGAATCAACCGTCAGCCGTGGACGCCCGGGGGCATCTGTTCAGGACCTTATCCGCTCACCAGCCTTCAATCGGCTGCTGGCCGGACGCGGTGCTACACGGTCCGAGGGCTGTGCATCTCCACCCTGCACGTATCCCTGATAATTCGGGTGCTGCCGCGCGCTGAATCCGCAACGGGTTGCATTTTTCGCCAGCTTCGAATGGGAAGCTGACGCCATTACATGTCCAAGGCTGTTGTTTCCGGAGCATTCGCCTTGCGTTGCGTGGAAGCGACGGGGGCGGGCAGAGCTACAACGAAAAGAATCGGGTAAGCAGGTGAACAACCACACTTGTCGTTTTTTTTCGGTCTTCTCTACACAGCGCTGGTGGCGATTCCAGGCAATTCGGTAAACTGGCGAAAACCCCGTAGGACGGCCTCGCGTCCTGGAGAATTGCGTAGGTCAGCAACCGGCTCTGGGCCTGGTTTTGCTGGCCTGCCACTTTTGGCGGCGTTCGCGACTATAGCAGCAATGATTAAGTGCTTCAATTCCATAAAAAATTGTTATGATTCCCGCCATGACGACCAATACCCCTCCGACTTCCGGCGTACAGCTGATCGAAGTCGCGCCGGAGCTTGCCGGCCAACGCATCGACAATTTCCTCATCACGGCGCTCAAGGGCGTACCCAAGACCCTGGTCTACCGCATCCTGCGCAAGGGTGAGGTGCGGGTCAACAAGGGCCGCGTGAAACCCGAGTACAAGATCCAGGCCGGCGATATCGTGCGGGTGCCGCCCGTCCGCCTGCCGGAGCGCGACGAGCCGGCACCGGTCGCCCAGGGGCTGTTGCAGCGCCTGGAGGCGGCCATCGTCTATGAAGACAAGGCGCTGATCGTGATGAACAAGCCGGCCGGCATCGCCGTGCATGGCGGTAGTGGCCTGAGCTTCGGCGTGATCGAGGCGCTGCGCCAGCTGCGCCCTGACGCCAAGGAGCTGGAGCTGGTGCACCGCCTGGACCGCGACACCTCCGGTCTGCTGATGATCGCCAAGAAGCGCAGCATGTTGCGCCACCTGCATGCGGCGCTGCGCGGTGATGGCGTGGACAAGCGCTACATGGCATTGGTGCGGGGCCACTGGCCCACGGCCAAGAAACAGGTCAACGCGCCCCTGCTCAAAAGCAACCTGCGCTCGGGCGAGCGCATGGTCGAGGTGAACGATGAGGGCAAGGAGGCGCTGACCCTGTTCCGCGTGCTGCGTCGCTTCGGCGATTTCGCCACCATTGTCGAGGCGCGGCCAATCACCGGGCGTACCCACCAGATTCGCGTGCATACCCTGCATGCCGGGCACATGATCGCCGGCGACAACAAATACGGCGACGAAGATTTCAGCCGCGAAATTCGCGAGTTGGGTGGCAAGCGCCTGTTCCTGCACGCCTACGCGCTGACCGTGCCGCTGCCGGACGGTGGCGAGCTCAAGCTTGAAGCGCCGGTGGACGATGTCTGGGCCAAGACGGTGGAGCGGCTGAGTGCGCCGTGACCTATGAAAAAAGCTTATGAACTGCTGATATTCGACTGGGACGGCACGCTGGCCGACTCCATCGGGCGCATCGTCGAGTCCATGAACGCGGCTGCCGTGCGTGCCGGTGAGGCGCAACGCAGTGATGATGCGATCAAGGGCATCATCGGCCTGGCCCTGGACGAGGCCATCCATACCCTGTACCCGCACCTGGAGCCCGTTCAGGTCGAAAGCTTCCGTCAGCACTACGCTGATATCTACACCGCCCTGGATCAGCAGCCTTCGCCGCTGTTCGAGGGTGTGAGCGAGTCGCTGGACGCCTTCCGCGCCGAGGGTTACCGCCTGGCGGTGGCCACCGGCAAGGCCCGTCGCGGCCTCGATCGGGTGCTCAAGGCCAATGGCTGGCAGGCGTTTTTCGACATTACCCGCGCCGCTGATGAAACCCGTGGCAAGCCACACCCGCTGATGCTCGAGGAAATTCTCGGCCATTGTGGTGTAGAACCGCAGCGTGCGCTGATGGTCGGAGATT
Source organism: Pseudomonas sp. PARCl1 (assembly GCF_947311875.1). Taxonomy (NCBI): domain Bacteria; kingdom Pseudomonadati; phylum Pseudomonadota; class Gammaproteobacteria; order Pseudomonadales; family Pseudomonadaceae; genus Pseudomonas; species Pseudomonas sp. PARCl1. The sequence goes on along the minus strand of NZ_CAMZMX010000024.1, from coordinate 23,915 downwards.
CGGCATTCGACCTGCAAATGGCCAGCAATGCCGGCATGCATTCGGTGGCCGTGGGCTATGGTGCCATGTCGTTACAGGCGCTGGCCGAGTTTGGCCCGCAGGTGTGCATCGAGCATTTTTCCCAGCTGCGCGAGTGGTTGGCTGGGGCCGCAATTCCACTTCCAAGGTAGGTGAGCATGGCAGACGAATGGAAAGCCCCCGAGGCCGAGCCCGGGGAGCGCGAAGAGCGCAAGAGCTGGCAACTGCTGGAAAAGACCCTGTTGGCCAGTGTGCAGGAGCAGCGCCGCTCACGGCGCTGGGGGATTTTTTTCAAGCTGCTGACCTTCGTTTACCTGTTCGGCATCCTGGCGCTGTTCTCGCCGCTGATGGATATGGACAAGGCGGCCTCGCGCGGTGCCAGCCATACCGCACTGGTCGAGGTGCGTGGCGTGATTGCCGACCAGGAGGCGGCCAGCGCAGACAATATCGTGAAGAGCCTGCGTGAGGCCTTCAAAGACAGCAAGACCAAAGCTGTGGTAATGCGCATCAACAGCCCGGGTGGCAGCCCGGTGCAGGCCGGTTACGTGTACGACGAAATCCGCCGCCTGCGTGCCGAATACCCGGCCATCAAGCTGTACGCGGTAATCGCCGACCTGGGGGCGTCCGGTGCCTACTACATTGCCAGTGCCGCAGACGAGATCTACGCCGACAAGGCCAGCCTGGTCGGGTCCATCGGGGTAACGGCGGCCGGCTACGGCTTCGTCGGCACCATGGAAAAGCTGGGTGTCGAGCGCCGCGCCTACACCTCGGGTGAGCACAAGGCGTTCCTTGACCCGTTCTCGCCGGAAAAGCCCGAGGAGACGCGGTTCTGGCAAGGGGTGCTGGACACCACGCACAACCAGTTCATCGCCATGGTCAAGCAGGGCCGCGGCGAGCGCCTGAAAGACAAGGAGCACCCGGAGCTGTTCAGTGGCCTGGTGTGGTCGGGTGAGCAAGCCAAGGCGCTGGGGCTGGTGGATGGGCTGGGCAGTGCCAGTTATGTGGCGCGTGAGATCGTGGGTGAGAAGGAGTTGGTGGACTTCACCGTGCAGGAATCGCCGTTTGACCGCTTCTCCAAGCGGGTCGGGGCCAGTGTGGCTGAGCACCTGGCCATGTGGATGGGCTTCCAGGGGCCACAGCTGCGCTGATTGCCTGTTCTGGCCCCATCGCCGGCAAGCCGGCTCCCACAGGCATCCCACAGTTCTCAAAACTTGTGCAGTACCCATGGGAGCCGGCTTGCCGGCGATGGGCCGCAAAGCGGCCCCAGGCCCTCAAGGAATCACCACCCCTTCCTTGGTCAGCATGTCCACCAGCCGAATCAACGGTAGCCCGATCAGGCTGGTGGCGTCGCAGCCATGGGTGCTCTGAAACAAACTCACCCCCAACCCCTCCGCCTTGAAGCTGCCAGCGCAGTCCAGCGGCTGCTCCGCCGCGACATAGCGCTCCACCTGCTCGCGGCTCAGTTCGCGCAAGGTCACGGTAAACGCTATGCAATCGACCTGGCATTGCCCGGTGGCGCTGTTAAGCAGTGCCAGCCCGGTCAGGAAGCACACCTGCTGCCCGCTGCACGCCAGCAGTTGTTCGCACGCGCGCTCGAAGGTCTGCGGCTTGCCCAGCACCTGTTCGCCCAGCACCGCCACTTGGTCCGAGCCGATGATCAGGTGCCCGGGGTGGTTGCCCGCCAGTGCCTCGGCCTTCTGCCTGGCCAGGCGCTGCACCAGCTCTGGCGCTGGCTCGCCGGCCTGGCGCTGCTCGTCTATGTCGGGGCTTGCCCAGGTGAAAGGCAGTTGCAGGCGGGCGAGCAGTTCGCGGCGATAGGCAGAGCTGGAAGCCAGTAACAGAGGAAGCATGGTAGACTCCTGATTCAGTTGAACAAATTCTATCACGCACGATGCCGCCTAATTTCCTTTGACAGGGGCGGGGGGCATCCCTATTATGCTGCGCCTATGTTGAATGACCCGATTCCACCTCACGTTGACCCGCGCAAATTAGCCGATCGTGGCGTAACCCTTAACGGTTCGCTGCCGCTCGCTGATTTGGAAAGACTCTGCGACCCGCTTTCCGACAATGTCGGTACGGTGCAGGCGAAGTTCGATTTTGAACGAGATGAACAGCACGTGGTGGTTATCCACAGCGAGCTGGACGTCGAAGTCAAAATGGTTTGCCAGCGTTGTCTTGAGCTGGTCACCCTGCCGATCCATAGCGAATGCACTTACGCTGTGGTGAAGGAGGGTGCGAATACCCAGTCGTTGCCGAAAGGCTATGACGTGCTGGAACTGGGCGAAGATCCTTTGGATCTGCAGGCATTGATCGAGGAGGAGCTTCTGCTCGCCCTGCCAATCGTGCCTGCTCATCATCCGGAAGAATGCCAGCAGCCGGCGGGCGCAGACGAGCCCGAATCGAGCAAGGACGAGGTATCGCGGTCCAACCCGTTCAGTGTTTTGGCGCAGTTAAAGCGTGACCCAAACGTTTAGGAGTTAATCAATTATGGCTGTTCAGCAGAACAAAAAATCCCGCTCTGCCCGTGACATGCGCCGTTCGCACGACGCCCTGTCGGAAAACGCGCTGTCGGTAGACAAGTCCACCGGTGAAGTCCACCTGCGCCACCACGTTTCGCCAGAAGGCGTATACCGTGGTCGCAAAGTGGTCGACAAGGGCGCTGACGAGTAATCCTTGTCCGCTCAGGTCATCGCGATCGACGCAATGGGCGGGGACTTCGGTCCCCGCAGCATTGTTCAGGCTAGCATTGCCTGCCTTTCCGCTACCCCCTCGTTGCACCTGACCCTCGTCGGTCAACCCTCACTCCTGGAAGATCTTGTCAGCGGCCTTGCGGCTGCGGATCGCGCGCGCCTGCAAATCGTCGCCGCCAGTGAAGTGGTCGGCATGGACGAGCGGCCATCCCAGGTGCTGCGTGGCAAGCCGGACTCGTCCATGCGCATCGCCCTGGAACTGGTGCGTGATGGCAAGGCCCAGGCCTGCGTCAGTGCCGGCAACACTGGCGCGCTGATGGCATTGTCACGCTTCGTGCTCAAGACCCTGCCGGGTATCGACCGCCCGGCCATGGTGGCGGCGATCCCGACCCAGGCCGGTTACTGCCAGTTGCTCGACCTGGGCGCCAATGTCGATTGCAGTGCCGAAAACCTGTACCAGTTCGCCGTGATGGGGTCGGTGGCCGCCCAGGCCCTGGGTGTTCACCGCCCGCGGGTGGCGTTGCTGAACATCGGTACCGAGGACATCAAGGGCAACCAGCAGGTCAAGTTGGCGGCAAGCCTGTTGCACAATGCCCGCGGGCTCAACTATGTGGGCTTTGTCGAAGGTGACGGGCTGTACCGTGGCGAGGCGGATGTGGTGGTGTGCGACGGCTTCGTTGGCAATATCCTGCTCAAATCCAGCGAGGGCCTGGCCACCATGATCGGTGCGCGGATCGAGCAATTGTTCAAGGGCGGGTTGCTGGCGCGGGCCGCTGGAGCCGTGGCCATGCCCCTGCTCAAGCGCCTGCAGGCCGACCTGGCGCCGGCGCGGCACAATGGCGCGAGTTTCCTGGGTTTGCAGGGTATCGTCATCAAGAGCCATGGCTCTGCGGGCGTTCAGGGGTTCCAGAGTGCCATCCAGCGGGCGTTGATCGAGATTCAGGAGAATCTGCCGCAGCGTTTGCACGGGCGTTTGGAGGACCTGCTGCTTTAGCCTGCGACGGGGCCCGGGCAGGCAAACAAAGACCTTAGGCATATCCCCGATGAAGTGCTTAAATGTGACCGCTTGGTCTGCGTCTTCATCCAAGCTTTCAGATTCCGCGCCTGGCCCAAGGCCTGGCGTACCCTATCCGACGACAAGATCATAAGGGCTTGTTCAATGTCTGCATCTCTCGCATTCGTCTTTCCCGGTCAAGGTTCCCAGTCGCTGGGCATGCTCGCCGAGCTCGGCGCCGAGAAGCCAGTGATCATCGAAACCTTCAAGGAAGCTTCTGAAGCTCTCGGTTACGACCTGTGGAAGCTGGTTCAGGAAGGTCCGGAAGAGCAACTCAACCAGACTGACAAGACGCAGCCGGCGATCCTCGCCGCGTCCATCGCGCTGTGGCGTCTGTGGCTGGAAGAGGGCGGTGCCACGCCAGCTTTCGTGTCCGGTCATAGCCTGGGTGAATACAGCGCCCTGGTCGCTGCCGGCAGCATCAGCCTGAAAGACGCTGTGCGCCTGGTCGAGCGCCGTGGCCAGCTGATGCAGGAAGCGGTACCTGCCGGGCACGGGGCCATGGCCGCCATCCTCGGCCTGGACGACGCTGTGGTCGTGGAGCTGTGCGCCGAAGCGGCTGAAGATGAAGTGGTCAGTGCCGTCAACTTCAACTCGCCAGGGCAGGTGGTCATCGCCGGGAACAAGGCGGCGGTCGACCGCGCCATGGAGCTGTGCAAGGCCAAAGGCGCCAAGCGCGCCCTGCCGCTGGCCGTCAGCGTGCCTTCGCACTGCGCCCTGATGAAGCCAGCTGCCGAGCGCTTTGCCGATGCGGTCAACGCCATCGAGTGGAAGGCCCCGCAGATTCCGGTGGTGCAGAACGTCACCGCCGCCATCGCGGCCGACCTCGATGCCCTCAAGCAGGACCTGCTGGCGCAGCTGTACCAGCCGGTACGCTGGGTTGAGTGCGTGCAGGCCCTGGCGGCCAATGGTGCAGTCAATCTGGTCGAGTGCGGCCCGGGCAAAGTCCTGGCTGGCCTGAACAAGCGTTGCGCCGATGGCGTGACCACTTACAACCTCAATACCCCTGACGCCGTTGCCGCCACCCGCGCGGCACTGGCCTGATTTGGAGAAGCTTGCATGAGCCTGCAAGGTAAAGTTGCACTGGTCACTGGCGCCAGCCGTGGCATTGGCCAGGCCATCGCCCTGGAACTGGGCCGCCAGGGCGCAACCGTGATTGGTACCGCCACTTCGGCCTCCGGCGCCGAGCGTATCGCCGCCACCCTGAAGGAGCACGGTATCACCGGCACCGGCATGGAACTGAACGTGACCAGCGCCGAGTCGGTTGACGCGGTACTGGCTGCCATTGGCGAGCAGTTCGGCGCCCCGGCCATTCTGGTCAACAACGCCGGCATCACCCGGGACAACCTCATGCTGCGCATGAAAGACGACGAATGGTTCGACGTGATCGACACCAACCTGAACAGCCTCTACCGTCTGTCCAAGGGCGTGCTGCGTGGCATGACCAAGGCCCGTTGGGGTCGTATCATCAGCATCGGCTCGGTCGTCGGTGCCATGGGTAACGCTGGCCAGGCCAACTATGCGGCTGCCAAGGCCGGGCTGGAAGGCTTCAGCCGCGCCCTGGCGCGTGAAGTCGGTTCGCGTGGCATTACCGTCAACTCGGTGACCCCTGGTTTCATCGATACCGACATGACCCGCGAACTGCCTGAAGCGCAGCGCGAAGCCCTGCAAACCCAGATTCCACTGGGCCGCCTGGGGCAGGCCGACGAAATTGCCAAGGTGGTTTCGTTCCTGGCTTCGGACGGTGCAGCCTATGTAACCGGTGCAACCGTGCCGGTCAACGGCGGGATGTACATGTAACCCTGCAACTCAATGTGACGGATTTCGTAAAAAAAGAGTCATACTGCGAGCCTAAAATCCGTTATAAAGCTGCAATCAGATTCCAGACAGCGGGTGCGGTGACTAGCCTGAAGGCAGGTTCAGCTTGAAAAGCGAACGTCTTTCTATAAAATTAGCCACCGGCCAGCTGCCTGCATATATCCATTAGGAGTGAAAACTAGGTATGAGCACCATCGAAGAACGCGTCAAGAATATCGTCGCCGAGCAACTGGGCGTCAAGGCAGAAGAAGTGACTGTTGAGAAGTCCTTCGTCGATGACCTGGGTGCCGATTCGCTTGACACCGTTGAACTGGTGATGGCTCTGGAAGAGGAATTCGAGACCGAAATCCCTGACGAAGAAGCCGAGAAGATCACTACCGTTCAAGCTGCTATCGACTACGTCAAGAACCACCAGGCTTAAGACGTTACCGTCGACGCTACTTGTCGGGGAAAACCGCACTGCCTTCGCTGGCGTGCGGTTTTTTCTTTGCGAGCGCCGCGTATTGTCCAGGCCGCCTCGTTCACCGCGCACCAAGAGCCTGTTGCCATTTCATTCCAGCGCTTGAATGCAATGCCAAGAGACTCTGTTATTAGAAAAGGAGAGTACTGTGTCGCGTAGACGCGTCGTGGTCACCGGTATGGGTATGCTGTCGCCACTGGGTACCGATGTACCGAGCACCTGGCAGGGCATTCTGGCTGGCCGCAGTGGCATCGGTCCGATCGAACACACGGACCTGTCTGCCTACTCCACCCGTTTTGGCGGCTCGGTGAAAGGCTTCGAGGTGGAGCAGTACCTGTCGGCCAAAGAGGCCCGCAAACTCGACCTGTTCATCCAGTACGGCCTGGCGGCCGGGTTCCAGGCGGTGCGTAATGCCGGCCTGGAAGTCACCGACGCCAACCGCGAGCGCATCGGCGTGGCCATGGGGTCGGGGATCGGTGGCCTGACCAACATCGAAGAAACCAGCCGCATCCTGCATGACTCGGGGCCGCGTCGCATTTCGCCATTCTTCGTGCCGGGCTCGATCATCAACATGATCTCGGGTTTCCTGTCGATCCACCTGGGCCTGCAGGGCCCCAACTACGCCATTGCCACGGCCTGCACCACCGGCACCCATTGCATCGGCATGGCCGCGCGCAATATCGCCTACGGTGAAGCCGACGTAATGATTGCCGGCGGCGCCGAAATGGCCGCTTGCGGGCTGGGCATGGGTGGCTTCGGTGCTTCGCGCGCGCTGTCCACCCGCAACGACGAGCCTGCCCGCGCCAGCCGCCCATGGGACAAAGGTCGCGACGGTTTCGTGCTGTCCGACGGTGCCGGTGCCTTGGTGCTCGAAGAACTGGAGCATGCCCAGGCCCGTGGGGCGACCATCTATGCCGAGTTGATCGGTTTTGGCATGAGCGGCGACGCCTACCACATGACCTCGCCACCAGACTCCGGTGAAGGCGCTGCGCGCTGCATGGCCAACGCCCTGCGCGATGCTGGCATCCAGCCGGAGCACGTGAGCTACATCAACGCCCATGGCACTTCGACCCCCGCGGGCGATATTGCCGAGGTGGCGGCGATCAAGCGCGTATTCGGCGACCACGCCTACAAGCTGGCAGTCAGCTCGACCAAGTCGATGACCGGCCACCTGCTGGGGGCAGCCGGCGCGGTAGAGGCGATCTTCAGTGTGCTGGCGATCAACAGCCAGATGGCGCCGCCGACCATCAACCTGGACGAACCGGACGAGGGTTGCGACCTGGACTTCGTGCCGCACCAGGCGCGCAGCATGCCGATCGATGTGGTGTTGTCCAACTCGTTCGGCTTTGGTGGCACCAACGGCTCGCTGGTGTTCCGCCGGTTCGCCGGTTGATGCTCAGCTGGATCGACGGCCAGCCTGCGACTGCGCTCAATCTGCAGAACCGCGGGCTGGCTTACGGCGATGGTCTTTTCGAAACCATCGCCGTTCGGCATGGCCGGCCCAGCCTCCTGGATGGCCATCTCGCTCGCCTGGCGCTGGGTTGCCAGCGGCTGGCGATTGGCGCCGACCTGGCGCAGGTGCGTGAGGAATTGCTGCGCTACGCCAGCCAGCTCGGTGACGGGGTAGCCAAACTCATCCTCACCCGTGGCGACAGCCAGCGTGGTTACGCGCCGGTTGCCGATGCCGTGCCCCGGCGTATCCTGCAGGGCGGCCCATTACCCAGCTATCCTGTTGCCCATGCCGAGCAGGGCGTACGCTTGTTCCCCTGCCAGACACGGCTTGGGGAACAACCGTTGCTGGCCGGGCTCAAACACCTCAACCGCCTGGAGCAGGTGCTGGCCCGTGCCGAATGGCAGGACAGTGACCATGCCGAGGGCCTGATGTGTGACGGGCAAGGCCGGGTGATCGAAGGGGTATACAGCAATCTGTTCCTGGTGCGCGACGGCGTGCTTTTTACTGCCGACCTCAGCCGTTGTGGCGTGGCCGGGGTCATGCGCGGTGCCTTGCTCGAACAGGCGCGCTTGCAGGGTATTACGGCCAACGTCTGCGACCTGCCGTATGGTGCGCTGGAGCAGGCCGATGAAGTATTTGTTTGCAACAGCGTCTATGGCGTGTGGCCCGTGCGCGGGCTTGCCGCGTTAAACTGGTCGCCGGGCCCGCTTACCCGAAAACTGCAGGCCGTTGCCCGTACGTTACTGGAAACCTGAATTCGTGAGACGTAAATTCCTGCTGCTGCTGGAAATGGGTCTGATCCTCGCCGGTCTGGCGCTAGGCTGGTCGGCCTGGAAAATCAACTCGGTCCTGGAGCAGCCACTGCACGTCACGCAGGAACGCCTGCTCGACGTGCCCAATGGCACCACGCCCAACCGCATGTTCTACCGCATGCAAACCGAAGGGCTGCTCGACGACGCCGTCTGGTTGCGCCTGTACTGGCGCTTCAACATGGCCGGTACCCCGTTGCACACCGGCGAATATCGCCTCACCCCTGGCATGACCGTCGAGCAGCTGTTCGACGCCTGGCGCCGGGGCGACGTAGTTCAATACAACCTGACCCTGGTCGAGGGCTGGACCTTCCGCCAGCTGCGCGCGGCCGTGGCCAAGCATGAAAAGCTCAAGCACACCCTGGATGGCCTGTCGGACGCCGAGGTCATGGACAAACTCGGCCATACCGGTGTGTTCCCTGAGGGCAGGTTCTTCCCCGATACCTACCGCTTCGTGCGCGGCATGAGCGACGTCGAATTGCTGCAGCAGGCCTACATGCGTCTGGAAGAGGTGCTGGCCAAGGAATGGGCCGAGCGCGCCACCGACCTGCCGTACCGCGATCCCTACCAGGCGCTGATCATGGCTTCGCTGGTGGAGAAGGAAACCGGCATCCCCCAAGAGCGCGGGCAGATCGCCGGGGTGTTCGTGCGGCGTTTGCGCCTGGGCATGATGCTGCAGACCGATCCGACGGTTATCTACGGGATGGGTGAACGCTATAACGGCAAGATCACCCGTGCCGACCTGCGTGAGCCTACGCCCTACAATACCTACACCATCACTGGCCTGCCGCCCACGCCGATTGCCATGGTCGGCCGCGAGGCGATTCACGCGGCGCTTAACCCGGCCGATGGCACCAGCCTGTACTTCGTCGCCCGTGGCGACGGCAGCCATGTGTTCTCCGACGACCTCAACGATCACAACTCGGCGGTGCGGGAGTTTCAGCTCAAGCGGCGGGCAGACTATCGCTCCAGCCCCGCGCCGCAGCAGCCGGCAAAGCCGGGCGCCGATGACGCTGCGCCAGCCGCCGGCGAAGAGCAGCCGGTACCCGATGAGCCGGCTGCGCAGCCGGCGCCGGCCGCTCCCGCCGGTGATGCCCAGGCGGCCGAGCCGGCAACGCCTGACGAACAACATTAAGGACTGCCTGTGAGCGGCTTGTTTATTACTTTGGAAGGCCCCGAAGGCGCGGGCAAAAGCACCAACCGCGACTACCTGGCGGCGCGCTTGCGCGAGCACGGCCTGGATGTGGTGCTGACCCGTGAGCCTGGTGGCACGCCGCTGGCCGAGAAGGTGCGTGAGCTGCTACTGGCCCCCAGCGATGAACCCATGGCCGCCGACACCGAACTGCTGCTGGTGTTCGCTGCCCGCGCCCAGCACCTGGCCCAGGTGATCCGCCCGGCGCTGGCCCGTGGCGCTGTGGTGTTGTGCGACCGGTTTACCGATGCCACATATGCCTACCAGGGCGGCGGGCGCGGCCTGTCGGTCGAGCGTATCGCCACCCTGGAGCAATTCGTCCAGGGCGACCTTCGCCCGCAGCTGACCCTGGTGTTCGACCTGCCGGTCGAAGTCGGTTTGGCCCGTGCCGCTGCGCGCGGCCGCCTCGACCGCTTCGAGCAGGAAGGCCAGGCGTTTTTCCAGGCTGTGCGCCAGGCCTACCTGCAGCGCGCCCAGCGCGAACCGCAGCGTTACAGCCTGCTGGATGCCGCACAGCCGCTCGCAGCCGTGCAGCGTGCTATCGATGCGCTGTTGCCGGCCATCGTGGAGCGTTGCCGTGGCTGAGGCCTACCCATGGCAGCAGGCGCTCTGGCAGCAATTGGCCGGGCGCAGTCAGCATGCCCATGCCTACCTGCTGCACGGGCCGCAGGGCATTGGCAAGCGGGCCATGGCCGAGCGTCTGATGGCCCGCCTGTTGTGCCAGCAGCCGCAAGGCCTTGATGCCTGCGGCACCTGCAAGTCCTGCCTGCTGCTGAAGGCCGGTAGCCACCCTGACAACTACATCCTTGAGCCCGAAGAGGCCGATAAGCCGATCAAGGTCGACCAGGTCCGTGAGCTGGTGGCCTTCGTGGTGCAGACGGCGCAGTTGGGTGGCCGCAAGGTGGTGTTGATCGAGCCGGTCGAAGCCATGAACGTCAATGCTGCCAACGCACTGTTGAAAAGCCTTGAGGAGCCCTCCGGCGACACCGTGTTGCTGCTGGTCACGCACCAGCCCAGCCGGCTGCTGCCGACCATCAAGAGCCGTTGTCAGCAGGTAGCCTGCCCCCAGCCAAACCTGGCCCAGAGCCAGGCCTGGCTGGCCGCGGCGTTGCCTGATATGGACGAGGCCGAGCGCGACGAATTGCTGAGTTTGGCCGCCGGCTCGCCGCTGATGGCGATCAGCCTGCAGGCGCAGTGTGTGCGCGAGCAGCGTGCGCTGGTTACTGACGGGGTGAAGAAGTTGCTCAAGCAACAGCAATCGCCCAGCCAGCTGGCTGAAGCCTGGAAGGCTGTGCCGATGTTGAGGGTATTCGACTGGTTCTGCGATTGGGCGCACCTCATTCTGCGCTACCAGTTGACCCAGGACGAGGAGGGGTTAGGCTTGGCCGATATGCGCAAGGTGGTGCAGTACCTGGCGCAGAAAAGCCGCCAGGCCAAGGTGCTGGAGGTGCAGGCGTGGATCCTCGAACAGCGCCAGAAGGTGCTGGGTAAGGCCAATCTCAATCAAACCCTGTTGCTCGAATCGCTGCTGGCCCATTGGCTGCAACTGCCGGGCGTCCGCTGATTTCCCATTTTCCATGTGTGCCGCTATCCCATGCTCGTAGACTCCCATTGCCACCTTGACCGTCTTGACCTCAGTGCCCATCAGGGCTCGCTCGATGCTGCGCTGCAGGCGGCGCGTGATCGCGGGGTGGGGCATTTCCTGTGCATCGGCGTCAGTGCCGAAAACGCCGGCGCGGTAAAGGCGTTGAGCGAGCAGTACGCGGATGTCGACTGCTCGGTCGGTGTACACCCGCTGGACCTGGCGCCGGGCGAAACCCCGGCGCTGGAATGGCTACTGCGCGAACTGGCCCACCCGCATGTGGTGGCCATTGGCGAAACCGGGCTGGATTACCACTACGAGCCTGAAGCCGCTGAATTGCAGCAGGCCTCGTTCCGCCTGCACCTGGAGGCTTCGCGGCAGACCGGCAAGCCAGTGATCGTGCATACCCGGGCGGCGCGTGCCGATACCCTGGCACTGCTGCGCGAGGCCAATCTGCCGCAGGCTGGCGTGCTGCACTGCTTTACCGAAGACTGGGACATGGCCAAGGCGGCGCTGGACCTGGGCTATTACATATCGCTGTCTGGCATCGTTACCTTCCGCAATGCCGATGCCCTGCGGGAAGTGGCGCGGCAAGTGCCGGTCGACCGCTTGTTGGTGGAAACCGATTCGCCGTACCTGGCGCCGATTCCGTATCGCGGCAAGCCGAACTTGCCGCAATATGTGCGGGAAGTGGCGGAGTATGTGGCTTCGCTGCGCGGGGCCAGTTATGGGCAATTGGCTGAGCAGACAACGGCTAACTTCAAGCGGTTGTTTCCGTTGGCGCGGGTGGGTTGATTCATTGGAGTTGAAGGTTGTGTGAGGGCCATGAGGTGCCTGCCACAATAAATTCAGCGCCTGTGGGCTCGAACACCTTCGCCCCTCATACCATCCCCAAAACCCCACCTCCAACGCATATCCCCCGCAAACACACAAAAAAAACCCGGGTTCTGGGGGAGGAATCCGGGTTAAGACCATTAGGAGTAAAACAAAGGTACGCGGTCCCTGAGCACCTTTATCGGCGCGCCGCTAGGGGGGATGCGCCGCGCCAACACTTCTAGTATTGGCCAGGTTTGGCGGCCTGCCAGTGGCTATTGGTCGTTTTTTAAACAGATTTGGAATACGGCCGCGTCTGGTTCCTCCCGCATCGTATGGTCGAGAGCATCCTGAAACACAGCCATGCTCGGAAGATCCGTGCAATTTCCCGCAAGTTAGGCATAATAAACCGCTTCGATTGTCATCCAGTCCTTCCCATGCAGAAAGAACCTCGTAAGGTCCGTGAGTTTCGCCGTCGCGAACAGGAAATCCTCGATACCGCGCTCAAGCTGTTTCTCGAGCAAGGTGAAGACAGCGTCACCGTCGAGATGATCGCCGACGCCGTGGGCATCGGCAAAGGCACGATCTACAAGCACTTCAAGTCCAAGGCCGAGATCTACCTGCGCCTGATGCTCGACTACGAGCGCGACCTGAACGGGTTGCTGCACTCGGCCGACGTCGACCGTGACAAGGAGGCCCTGTCGCGTGCCTATTTCGAATTCCGCATGCGTGACCCTCAGCGTTACCGGCTGTTCGACCGCCTGGAAGAAAAGGTGGTCAAGGGCAACCAGGTGCCGGAAATGGTCGAACAGTTGCACAGCATCCGCGCTTCCAACTTCGACCGCCTCACGCAGCTGATCAAGGGCCGCATCAGCGAAGGCAAGCTCGAAGACGTGCCTCCTTACTTCCATTACTGCGCCGCCTGGGCACTGGTGCATGGCGCCGTTGCGCTGTACCACTCACCGTTCTGGAGCAATGTGCTGGAAGATCAGGAAGGCTTCTTCCAGTTCCTGATGGACATTGGCGTGCGCATGGGCAACAAGCGCAAGCGCGACCCGGAACCGTCCCACTGAGCTACGCCCCACCGGCTATGCGTACAGGGCTTGCAAAAACCTGATTTATGAGTCAGCTTTTGCCGGCCCCTTTTACCCATGCCGGAGTCATCCATGATCGTCGATCGTCAAGGCAGGCGGTTTCGCAACCTGCGTGTCAGCCTGACGGCTGCCTGCAATTACGCCTGTACCTATTGCGTGCCCGACGGCAAGCGCCTGGTGGCGGCGCAGGACGAGCTTTCGGCAGACGCACTGGCGCGTGGCGTGGCCTACCTGATTGAAGCAGCCGGCATCGAGCGCTTGCGTATCACCGGTGGGGAACCGCTGGTCAGTCCGCGCCTGGATGCCTTTCTCGCCGCGGTGGCCAAACTCGGCCTCGAGGATATTTCGCTGACCACCAATGGTCAGCTGCTGGGCCGTAAGTTGCCGCAATTGCAGGCAGCCGGAATTCGTCGGCTGAACGTTTCGCTCGACACCCTGGACCCGTTGGCGTTTCGCCAGATCGCCCGCGGCGGCGACCTGGCCACGGTGTTGGCGGCGATGGAGCGGGCCCGCGCCATGGGCATGCAGATCAAAGTGAACATGGTGCCGATGCGCGGGCAGAACCTCGACCAGGTGCTGCCGTTGCTGGATTACTGCATGGCGCGCGGCTTTGAGTTGCGTTTCATCGAACTGATGCGCATGGGCCATCTGGCGCGTGATCACTCTGCTTTCCTGCGGCAATTTGTCAGCCTCGATGACCTGCTCACGCTGATCGGCGGTCAGCACGCCTTCGCCCGTGTCGCTGCGCCGGTGGACGCCACCGCCATGCGCTATCAGATCCCCGGCAAGGGGCACTTCGGCGTGATCGCCAATGAGAGCGTGCCGTTCTGCCGGACGTGCTCGCGGCTACGGCTGTCGTCCACAGGTTGGCTGCATGGCTGCCTGTCGTCGGGTAGTCGTCATTTCGTTGGCGACCTTCTGGAGAAACCACGTCACCAAGCCTTGCCGGCGCTGCAGCGGTTACTGGTCAAGGCGCTGGCAGACAAACAGGCATTGGCGTTTTCCGGCGGCGTGACGGTGATGAAGGTAATCGGCGGCTGAAGCTGGCGCAAAAGCTGCATCCGCCGGCTATTCGCCGGTTTTTCGTCGCCGGTCACTGGAGGAAAGATGCGTAGCCTGGTCTTGCTGCTGGCGCTGATGGCGTTGGGCGGTTGCATGAATGTCAGCGATATGGGCGAGGGCGTCCGCTATCACATGAGCGACGCAGGGCTGCTGGACCATAGCGAAACCCGGCGCACGCTGTCGATTCGCCTGCAGCCCGACTCGTTCATCTTCATAGGGCAGGGCGCATTCGTGCCGCCTGGCAAGGGCCCGGTACCCCGGCAGAATGCAGTGGCCGAGCAGGCGTTCAAGAGTTTCGTCGAGTATTTCCCGCTGGTGCGCCGCGCCCAAGGCCCGCTGGGCCTGGAAGAGGCCATTGCGCAGGCCCGTTCGGTCGGTGCCGACTATGTGCTGTATACCCGCTTCGCCCGCACCGACGACCGCATCGGCAATGGTGACGAGTGGTACGATGAGCAAGCCGTCGACCGCCTGGGCTGGGACAGCGGTGTGGTGCAGATGATGCTGATCGAAACCAATACCCGCTACCTGATCGATACCGCTCGCATCAAGAGCCGTGGCGGTTTGTTGACGTTCCACGATAAAACCCCCGAGGATTTGCTTGCCGCACCGATGCGCGAGTACGCTCGTAGCCTTCTGGGCATGAGTGAGTGAGGCGAGTGTGATGAGCGACACCGGTAAGGCCAACGACCTGCTGGCGCAGATCCCCAAGGCCAAGGGCCTGCCACCGGTCCACCTGTGGAACCCCGATTTCTGCGGTGACATCGACATGCGTATCGCCCGCGATGGCACCTGGTATTACCTGGGCACGCCCATCGGCCGCAAACCGATGGTGCGGCTGTTCTCGACCATCCTGCGCCGCGATGGTGACGATTACTTCCTGATTACCCCGGTGGAAAAGGTGGGCATCCAGGTAGACGATGCGCCGTTCGTGGCGGTGGCGCTGGAGGTGCAAGGGCAGGGCGAGCAGCAGGTGCTGCGCTTTACCAGCAATGTCGAGGATCAGGTCGAGGCCGGCCCGGCCAATCCGCTACGGGTAGTCACCGATCCGGTGACGCAAGCGCCGTCGCCGTACGTGCTGATGCGCAGCAACCTCGAGGCATTGATACACCGCAATGTGTTCTACCAGATGGTGGAGTTGGCGGTGCCGCGCGAGATCGATGGTGAGCAATGGCTGGGCGTTTGGAGCGGTGGCGAGTTCTACCCGATTGGGCGCAGCAGCTGATTGCATTGTGCGTGCGTCGCCGGCTTCGCAGCAAACGAAAAAGCCCCCGGCTGCTTTCACAGCCGGGGGCTTTTCCAATGTTTGGCTCCGCGACCTGGACTCGAACCAGGGACCCAATGATTAACAGTCATTTGCTCTACCGACTGAGCTATCGCGGAATCTGCGCACATCATACCGATCGCCAGGGGGAAGTCAAGCCACCCCCTGCCAAATCAAGCAGTTACAACACTTGCACGATCGCCTTGGTGACGACATGGATGTTGCTCTGGTTCAGCGCAGCCACAGCGATGCGGCCAGTGTCCAGCGCGTAGATGCCAAAGTCGTTCTTCAACCGGGCCACCTGCTCTACGCTCAGGCCCGAGTAGGAGAACATGCCGACCTGGCGACCGACGAAGCTGAAATCGCGATTGGCACCGTATTCGGCCAACAGCGCGACCATCTGCTTGCGCATGCCGTGGATGCGTTCGCGCATTTCGGCCAGTTCGGTTTCCCACATCTGGCGCAGCTCGGCGCTGTTCAGCACGGTAGCGACGATGGTTGCGCCGTGGGTGGGCGGGTTGGAATAGGTGGTGCGGATCACGCGCTTGACCTGCGACAGCACGCGGGTGCTTTCGTCTTTGGAGGCGGTAACCACCGACAGCGCACCCACGCGCTCGCCGTACAGCGAGAACGACTTGGAGAATGAGCTGGATACGAAGAACTCCAGGCCCGACTCGGCGAACAGGCGGACCGCGAAGGCGTCTTCGGCAATACCGTCGCCAAAGCCTTGGTAGGCCATGTCGAGGAACGGCACGTGGCCTTTGGCCTTGACCACTTCCAGCACGTTTTTCCAGTCGTCCAGGCTCAGGTCGACGCCCGTCGGGTTGTGGCAGCAGGCGTGCAGCACCACGATCGAGCCGGAGGGCAGGGCGTTGAGGTCTTCGAGCATGCCGGCGCGGTTGACGTCGTTGCTCGGGGCGTCGTAGTAGCGGTAGGTCTGCACCGGGAAACCGGCCGACTCGAACAGGGCGCGGTGGTTTTCCCAGCTCGGGTCGCTGATGGCCACCACGGCGTTTGGCGAAATCCGCTTGAGGAAGTCGGCACCGATTTTCAGTGCGCCAGTACCACCGACGGCCTGCACGGTGACCACGCGGCCGGCGGCCAGCAGTGGCGATTCGGCACCGAACAGCAGCTTTTGCACGGCCTGGTCGTAGGTGGCGATACCATCGATCGGCAGGTAGCCGCGCGAGGCATGCTGGGCTGCACGCTGGGTCTCGGCTTCGATCACGGCGCGCAGCAGCGGAATGCGGCCTTCCTCATTGCAGTACACGCCAACACCCAGGTTGACCTTGTCGGTACGTGGGTCGGCATTGAATGCTTCGTTGAGGCCCAGGATAGGGTCGCGGGGTGCCAGCTCGACAGCGGAAAACAGGCTCATTGTTACTTCGGCTCTGATTGGAGAGTGATAGGGCGTACACGCTCCAGCCGAATGCACTGAAGCGGTGCACAAACGGGGAGTCAGTATAGTGATACCGACCGGTGACCGCGACACTCTGGCGCGGCTTTTCCGGGTATTTGCGCAAATATTTTTTGACCATCGGTCTGATTGCCCGGTCAACCGTAATACCTGGTTGTGGCTGTGCCTTGAAAGCCGCCCCGTTCGGGCGCATTTGGGTATAGACTACTGGCTAAATTTACAGTTGCTGCAGCACCGCGAGGTCCGTCATGTCCGAGTTCCAGCTCGTTACCCGTTTCCAGCCCGCCGGCGACCAGCCCGAGGCGATCCGCCAGATGGTCGAGGGCATCGAGGCCGGGCTGTCGCACCAGACGCTGCTGGGGGTGACGGGTTCGGGCAAGACGTTCAGCATTGCCAACGTGATCCAGCAGGTTCAGCGCCCGACCCTGGTGCTGGCGCCGAACAAGACCCTGGCCGCGCAGCTGTACGGTGAGTTCAAGGCGTTTTTCCCAAATAACGCGGTGGAGTACTTCGTCTCCTACTACGACTATTACCAGCCGGAAGCCTATGTACCGTCGTCGGACACCTTCATCGAGAAGGATGCATCGATCAACGACCATATCGAGCAGATGCGCCTCTCGGCGACCAAGGCGCTGCTGGAGCGCCGCGATGCGATCATCGTCACCACCGTGTCGTGCATCTACGGCCTGGGCAGCCCCGAGACCTACCTGAAAATGGTCCTGCACGTGGACCGCGGCGACAAGCTCGACCAGCGCGCGCTGCTGCGCCGCCTGGCCGACCTGCAGTACACCCGCAACGAGATGGACTTTGCCCGCGCCACCTTCCGTGTAAGGGGGGATGTGATCGACATTTTCCCCGCAGAATCGGACCTGGAGGCCATCCGCGTCGAGCTGTTCGACGACGAGGTGGAGAACATCGCGGCGTTCGACCCGCTGACCGGCGAGGTCTTCCGCAAGCTGCCGCGGTTCACCTTCTACCCCAAAAGCCACTACGTCACCCCGCGGGAAACCCTGCTGGACGCCGTGGAGGGCATCAAGGCAGAGCTCAAGGACCGCCTGGAGTACCTGCACAAGGCCAACAAGCTGGTCGAAGCCCAGCGCCTGGAGCAGCGCACCCGGTTCGACCTGGAGATGATCCTGGAGCTGGGCTACTGCAATGGCATCGAAAACTACTCGCGTTACTTGTCTGGCCGCCCGGCGGGTGCACCGCCGCCAACGCTGTACGACTACCTGCCGCCCGATGCGCTGCTGGTGATCGACGAATCCCACGTCAGCGTGCCGCAGGTGGGGGCCATGTACAAAGGCGACCGTTCGCGCAAGGAAACCCTGGTCGAGTATGGCTTCCGCCTGCCGTCGGCACTGGACAACCGGCCCATGCGCTTCGATGAATGGGAGAGTGTCAGCCCACAGACCATCTTCGTTTCCGCCACTCCGGGGCCTTACGAGGCCGAGCATGCCGGGCGGGTGGTGGAGCAGGTGGTGCGCCCCACCGGGCTGGTCGACCCGCAGGTCGAAATTCGCCCGGCACTGACCCAGGTCGACGACCTGCTGTCGGAGATCCGCAAGCGGGTGGCTGCCGGCGAAAGGGTGCTGGCCACCACCTTGACCAAGCGCATGGCAGAAGACCTCAGCGACTACCTGGCCGATCACGATGTGCGGGTGCGCTACCTGCACTCGGACATCGACACGGTGGAGCGGGTGGAGATCATCCGTGACTTGCGCCTGGGTACCTTTGACGTGCTGGTGGGGATCAACCTGCTGCGTGAGGGCCTGGACATGCCCGAGGTGTCCCTGGTGGCGATCCTCGATGCTGACAAGGAAGGTTTCCTGCGCTCGGAGCGGTCTCTGATCCAGACCATTGGCCGTGCGGCGCGTAACCTCAATGGCCGGGCCATCCTGTACGCCGACAACATCACCGGCTCGATGCAGCGGGCGATCGATGAAACCGAGCGCCGCCGCGAGAAGCAGATCGCCTTCAACGAAGCCAACGGCATCGTGCCCAAGGGCGTGATCAAGGACATTACCGACATCATGGAGGGCGCCACCGTACCGGGTGCGCGCAGCAAGAAGCGCAAGGGCATGGCCAAGGCCGCGGAGGAAAGCGCCCGTTACGAGGCCGAACTGCGCACGCCTGGGGAGATCACCAAGCGTATCAAGCAGTTGGAGGAGAAAATGATGCAGTTCGCCCGCGACCTGGAGTTCGAAGCCGCGGCGCAGTTGCGTGACGAGATCACCAAGCTGCGCGAGCGGTTGATCACCAGCTGAAGGCTGGCGCCGGCCCTGTGGGTGCATCGTAACACGCTCAATGGGCCTCGCCAGCTTTCAAGCCCTGGGGCAATTTGCGCGTCAGCAGCACCGCCACCATGCTTACCGCCAAACCAATCCCGACGAAGTGGAAAGCGTCGTTGTAAGCCATGATCAGCGCCTGCTGGTGGGTGATCTCGCTCAGCTTGCCCAGCGCCGCGTTGTCACTCCCCAGGCGCTCCGTCAGTTGCGCCAGGCGCTCGGCCACTTGGGGGTTGGTGGGCACCACGGCCTCACGCAGGTAATCGAAATACACCTTGGTGCGGGCGTCCAGCAGTGTTGCCAGCAAGGCAATGCCAATGGCGCCGCCGAGGTTGCGCAGGATATTGAACAGGCTCGACGCAGACCCTGCGTCCTGCGGCTGAATATAGGCGGTGGCGATCAGCGAGATGGTGACCATGATCATCGGCTGGCCCAGTGCGCGAATGATCTGCACATGGTTGAACTGCGGCCCGGCAAAGTCAGGGTTCAGTACCCCCGAGCCGAAACTGGCAGCGCCGAACAGGCAGAAGCCCAGCGCACACAGCACCTTGGGCGATACCACCTTCATCAGCTGCGGCACAAGCGGAATCAGGAACAGCTGCGGAATGCCCATCCACATGATCACTTCGCCAATCTGCAGGGCGTTGTAGCCCTGCACCTGGGTCAGGTACAGCGGCAGCAGGTAGATCGAGCCGTACAACCCCACGCCCATGCCCAGGCTGGCGATGCTCGACAGGCCGAAGTTACGGTTGCCGAGTATGCGCAGGTTCATCAGTGGGTGCGGCCTGGAAAACTGCAGGATGACGAAGGTGATGAGGCTGACCAGGGCGACGCTGCCCAGGGCCACGATCAAGTGCGATTCCAGCCAGTCCTTGCGGTGGCCTTCTTCGAGAAATACCTGCAGGCAGCCCAGGCCCAGGCCGAGTGTGAGGATGCCGGCATAGTCGGTGCTTTTCAGCAGGTCCCAGTGCGCCTCCTTTTTCTCCAGCCCGTACAGCAGGCCAGCGATCATCACCAGGCCCGGCGGGATGTTGATGTAGAAGATGTATTCCCAGCCCCAGTTCTCGGTCAGCCAGCCGCCCAGGGTGGGGCCGATCGACGGCGCGAAGGTGGCGGTCATGGCGAACATGGCCATGCCCTTGGCACGGTGGTGCTCCGGCAGTTTGGTCAAGGTCAGGGTGAATGCCAGCGGGATCAGCGCGCCGCCGGTAAAGCCTTGCAGGGCGCGGAACAGGATCATGCTTTCCAGGTTCCAGGCCATCGAGCACAGCAACGAAGACAGCAGGAACCCGGCCGAAACCCATACCGCCAGGCGCCGCGCCGACAGCAGCTGCACCAGCCAGGCCGTCAGCGGGATCATGATGATTTCAGCGACCAGGTACGAGGTGGAAATCCACGAGCCTTCTTCCAGGGTGGCCGACAGCGCGCCCTGGATGTCCTTGAGCGAAGAGTTGGTGATCTGGATGTCCAGCACCGCCATGAAGGCGCCGAGCATCACGCTCATCACGGCGATCCAGTCGCGGCGGCTGGGTTCCGCCGTTGGGCGCAGCAGTTGTTCAGCGGCCATCGTGGCCTTCGTCTTCGTTGCGCAGGTCCACGGTGGCAGTGACCGACATGCCCGGGCGAATACGCCCGTGCAGAGGGTTGTCGGCGCGGAAGGTGAGTTTTACCGGGATGCGCTGGACCACCTTGGTGAAGTTGCCGGTGGCGTTGTCCGGTGGCAGCAGGCTGAATTGCGCACCCGAGGCTGCGAACAGGCTGTCGACCCGGCCTTCGATCGGCGTATCGGGGTAGCTGTCGAACAGCAGTTCGGCGCGCTGGCCTGGCTGCATATGGCCGATCTGGGTTTCCTTGAAGTTGGCCTGCACCCAGATGTCTTCGTCAGGCACGATCGACAGTAAGTAAGCCCCGGCCTGCACCACCTGGCCATTACGGGCACTGCGCTGGCCGATGGTGCCGCTGATTGGCGCGCGGATCTCGCAGCGGGTGAGGTTCAACTCGGCCTGGGCCAGGTCGGCGCGGGCATTGGCGATCTGCGCATCGAGGCGCTTGAGCTCGGCATTCAGTGCGCTGACCTGCTGGCGCTGGCTTTGCAGGTCGGCACGGGCCTTGTCCACTTGCGACCCGGCAACATGGCTGTCGGCCGACAGGGTGGTGACCCGTTCTTCCGACACAAACCCTGGCTTGCGCAGCTTCTCGGCGCGGCTCAGGTCCAGCCGCGAGCGGTCGAACGTGGCCTGGTTGGCGGCCACCTGGGCCTGGCCGGCGGCAATCAGGCTGCTTTGCTGGGTAAGGCGGCTTTGCGCCTGGGCGTACTCGGCTTCGCGGGTGGCCAGTGCCGCACGGGCGCGCTCAAGGGCCAGCTCGAAATCGGCCGCCTCCAGGCGCACCAGCAGGTCGCCCTGGTTGACATGCTGGTTGTCTTCGACCGGCACGCTGTCGATGCGCGCGCCCAACTGGCTGGAGACACGGGTGATCTCGCCCTGTACGTAGGCGTTGTCGGTGCTTTCGTAGAAGCGCCCCTTGAAATACCAATGGGCCAGGAAAGCCAAAGCAATGATGGCCACCAGGGTGAAGAATATCGCCAGGCGGCGTTTGAGTTGGGCAGGCATGGGGATTGTCGTTGCAGAAATGTAAATAAATTTAACAGCGGCAGATGGCCACTCGGCAAGTGACGTTCGCGCCATTGCTGGAGCCCGGTGCCCGCCACCTGCTAACATCCCGCCTTTGTTTCATCTTTCGTTCGAGACTCTCCATGACCACCGTACGCACGCGTATCGCGCCATCGCCTACCGGCGACCCTCATGTTGGCACTGCCTACATCGCCCTGTTCAACTACTGCTTCGCCAAGCAGCACGGCGGTGAGTTCATCCTGCGCATCGAAGACACCGACCAGTTGCGCTCCACGCGCGAGTCGGAGCAGCAGATCTTCGATGCCCTGCGCTGGCTCGGCATCGAATGGAACGAAGGCCCGGACGTTGGCGGCCCGCACGGCCCGTACCGGCAGAGCGAGCGTGGCGAGATCTACGCCCAGTACGCCAAGCAACTGGTCGACGCCGGCCACGCTTTCTACTGCTTCTGCACCGCCGAAGAGCTGGAACAGATGCGTGCCGAACAGCAAGCCCGCGGCGAAACCCCGCGCTACGACGGCCGTGCCTTGCTGCTGAGCGACGAGGAAGTGCAGCGCCGCCTGGCCGCTGGCGAACCGCACGTGATCCGCATGAAGGTGCCCAGCGAAGGCGTGTGCGTGGTGCCGGACATGCTGCGTGGCGATGTCGAAATCCCGTGGGATCGCATGGACATGCAGGTGCTGATGAAGAACGACGGCCTGCCCACGTACTTCCTGGCCAACGTGGTGGACGACCACCTGATGGGCATTACCCACGTGCTGCGCGGCGAAGAATGGCTGCCATCGGCACCCAAGCTGATCAAACTGTACGAGTATTTCGGCTGGGAGCAGCCCAAGCTGTGCTACATGCCGCTGCTGCGTAACCCCGACAAGTCCAAGTTGTCCAAGCGCAAGAACCCGACGTCGGTCACCTTCTACGAGCGCATGGGCTTCATGCCCGAAGCCATGCTCAACTACCTGGGCCGCATGGGCTGGTCGATGCCGGACGAGCGCGAGAAGTTCTCGCTGGCCGAGATGGTCGAGCACTTCGACCTGTCGCGCATCTCGCTGGGCGGCCCGATCTTCGATATCGAGAAGCTGTCCTGGCTCAACGGCCAGTGGCTGCGCGAGCTGCCCGTCGAGGAGTTCGCGGCGCGCCTGCAGAAGTGGGCGTTCAACAGCGATTACATGATGAAGATCGCTCCGCATGTGCAGGGCCGGGTGGAAACCTTCAGCCAGGTCGCCCCGCTGGGCGGTTTCTTCTTCGAAGGCGCGTTGAAGCTGGACGCCAAACTGTTCGAAAGCAAGAAGTTGTCGGCCGACCAGGTGCGCCAGGTCATCCAGCTGATCCTGTGGAAGCTCGAAAGCCTGCGCCAGTGGGAAAAAGAGCGTATCACCGGCTGTATCCAGGCTGTGGTCGAGGCGCTGGAGCTGAAGCTGCGCGATGCCATGCCGCTGATGTTCGCGGCCATCACCGGCCAGGCCAGCTCGGTGTCGGTGCTGGACGCCATGGAAATCCTTGGCCCGGACCTGACCCGCTACCGCCTGCGCCAGGCCCTGGACCTGCTGGGTGGTGTGTCGAAGAAGGAAAACAAAGAGTGGGAAAAGCTGCTGGCCACCATCGCCTGAGGAAGGCCGCAGCCGAACCTTGTGGGAGCGGCCTTGTGTCGCGAAAGGACCCCAACGCGGTCCCACGATTTCAGCTTCAACGCAAATATCGCCGGGGCCGCGTTGCGGCCCTTTCGCGACACAAGGCCGCTCCCACAGGTTGATCGCAGGCCCTGGATGCTCAGGTTTGGGCAGGGCAGGGCGGTAAGTGATTGTTATCTGTGAAAAAATTTTTGGTTATTTTTGAAAATTCGTTTGACAGCCCTGCAATCCGATCTTAATATGCGCCCCGTCCACAGCGATGAACGTAAACGAAGCGCCAGGCACCCAGCCAGCGGTTCGGTTCAAAGCGACATTGTGGGGCTATAGCTCAGCTGGGAGAGCGCCTGCATGGCATGCAGGAGGTCAGCGGTTCGATCCCGCTTAGCTCCACCAATTCTGCCAGGGTTCACGCGAGTGAATCTTCGCGAAGGTTACGTCCCCTTCGTCTAGTGGCCTAGGACACCGCCCTTTCACGGCGGTAACAGGGGTTCGAGTCCCCTAGGGGACGCCACTTTTCCTGCGTTTTGCAGGGCTTAAAAAGGCTCGTCGATTATTGATGAGCCTTTTGTTTCGGGGCTATAGCTCAGCTGGGAGAGCGCCTGCATGGCATGCAGGAGGTCAGCGGTTCGATCCCGCTTAGCTCCACCAA
>NZ_CAMZMX010000023.1:0-72972 GCF_947311875.1 Pseudomonas sp. PARCl1 | reverse complement strand
AAGCTTGACCGCCAACAGAGTATCTACGTTTGTTTCGGGCCAATTATTCCTGTGGGATTTGCGCGCGAACGCCTTGGTGCATGCCTCAATATCGCCGTACAAACAAGGCGGCCGCGCGCGCCTGTCACAGGCGTTACTGGCCCGAAACAAACGTAGGAGCGAGCGCAGCTCGCGATGCGCCGCGCGGGCGGCGCTCGATCTCACAGGCTCTGAAGATGCAGCGGCTACCCTTGCCAGGAACCATAGAATCTCCCACAGTGACCGCATGGGCTGCAAAGCAGCCCCGAGGGCCCTCAGGCCTTGATAAATGCCTGATGCATCTCGGCCAGCGTGGCGAAGTGGAAAGCCGGTGCTTCGGCCATCAACTCCTCCCGGCTACCAAACCCATAGCCCACCGCCACGGCCTGCAAGCCATTGCTGCGCGCGCCGATCAGGTCATGCTTGCGGTCACCGATCATCAGCGTCTGCGCCGGGTCCAGCCCTTCTTCGTCCAGCAAATGGCGAATCAGCTCAACCTTGTTGGTGCGCGTGCCGTCCAGTTCGCTGCCGTAGATCACCTTGAAGTGGTGGTCGAAGGCGAAGTGCCGAGCAATTTCGCGGGCAAATTCCCACGGTTTAGAGGTGGCGATATACAGCGTGCGGCCCTGGCTGTTCAGGGCTTGGAGCAGCTCCGGCACGCCGGCGAACACCTGGTTTTCGTACAGCCCGGTCACGCGGAAGCGCTCGCGGTAGAAGTTCACCGCCTCCCACGCCTTGGCTTCGTCGAAACCATAGAACTGCATGAACGCCTGCAACAAAGGGGGGCCGATGAAGTGCTCGAGGCGGGCCAGGTCTGGCTCATCGATGCCCAGCTTTGCCAAGGCATACTGGATAGAGCGGGTGATGCCCAGGCGTGGGTCGGTCAGGGTGCCGTCGAGGTCGAACAGGATGTTTTGCTGGTGCATGTACAAGGTTCCACGCGAATGCGCTCATTCAGGTTGATCGAAGCCTTCGGCCAGGTGCTGGTCCTTGAGCTTCACATAGTTGCTGGCGCTGTAGGCGAAAAACGCCCGCTCCTGGTCATTGAGCAGCCGCGCCTGTTTCACCGGGCTGCCCATGTACAGGTAGCCGCTGATCAGGCGTTTGCCTGGCGGCACCAGGCTGCCGGCGCCAATGATCACTTCATCCTCCACGATCGCACCGTCCATGACCGTGCTGCCCATGCCGACCAGAATGCGGTTACCCAACGTGCAGCCATGCAGCATCACCTTGTGACCGATGGTCACTTCGTCGCCGATGATCAGCGCGAAGCCGTCCGGGTTGAACGGGCCGGCGTGGGTGATATGCAGCACGCTGCCGTCCTGCACGCTGGTGCGCGCACCAATCCGGATGCGGTGCATGTCGCCGCGCACCACGGTCAGTGGCCAGACCGAGCTGTCTTCGCCGATTTCAACGTCGCCCAGCACCACCGCCGAACGGTCGACGAATGCCCTGGGCCCCACTTTCGGAGTGTGTTGCTGGAAGCTGCGAATGGCCATGATAGCGTCTCTCATCTGTGTCGATAGGCAGGCTGCCTGCTGCGGTCGGCGTCGATTGTAATTAAGATGGGGCAGTGTTTCTTCTGCCAAGGTATCCGAACCGTGAGTGCGAACAACCCGCTTCTGCAGTCCTACGATCTGCCGCCCTTCTCGCAAATCCGTGCCGAACACGTGTTGCCGGCGATCGAAGCGATCCTGGCCGACAACCGTAAAGCCATTGCCGAGATCCTCGAAAAGCAGGGCAGCAACCCTACCTGGGCCGGCCTGGTGCTGGCCATGGACGAACTGAACGACCGCCTGGGTGCGGCCTGGAGCCCGGTCAGCCACCTCAACGCGGTGTGCAACAGCGCTGAATTGCGCGAGGCTTACGAGTCGTGCCTGCCAGCGCTTAGCGCCTACTCTACCGAACTGGGCCAGAACCGTGCGTTGTTCGAAGCCTACCAGGCGCTGATCAGCGGCCCGGAGGCCGCCGGTCTCGATGTGGCGCAAAAAACCATACTCGAACATGCCCTGCGTGACTTCCGTCTGTCGGGTATCGACCTGCCAGCGGACAAGCAGCAGCGCTATGCCGATGTGCAAAGCAAGCTCAGTGAGCTGGGCAGCCGCTTCTCCAACCAGCTGCTGGACGCCACCCAGGCCTGGACCAAGCATGTGACCGACGAGGCCGCACTGGCTGGCCTGACCGATTCGGCCAAGGCGCAAATGGCCGCTGCAGCGCAGGCAAAGGACCTCGACGGCTGGCTGATCACCCTGGAATTCCCCAGCTACTACGCCGTGATGACCTACGCCAGCGACCGCGCCCTGCGCGAAGAGGTCTACGCGGCCTACTGCACCCGCGCTTCGGACCAGGGCCCGAACGCTGGCCAGCACGACAACGGGCCGGTGATGGAGCAAATCCTCGACCTGCGTCAGGAACTGGCCGAGCTGCTGGGCTACAAGAACTACGCCGAGCTGAGCCTGGCGACCAAGATGGCCGAGTCCAGCGACCAGGTACTGAGCTTCCTGCGCGACCTGGCTCAACGCTCCAAGCCGTTCGCCGCCCAGGACCTGCAGCAGCTCAAGGCCTATGCCGCCGAGCAAGGCTGCCCAGAGCTGGCCAGTTGGGACGCCGGGTACTATGGCGAGAAGCTGCGCGAACAGCGCTACAGCGTGTCGCAGGAGGCCCTGCGCGCCTACTTCCCGATCGACAAGGTACTTAGCGGCCTGTTCAGCATCGTGCAGCGCCTGTATGGCATCGAAATCGCCGAGTTGAAGGGCTTCGACAGCTGGCACCCGGATGTCCGCCTGTTCGAAATCAAGGAAAATGGCCAGCATGTCGGGCGCTTCTTCTTCGACCTGTATGCCCGCGCCAACAAGCGCGGGGGTGCCTGGATGGACGGCGCCCGTGACCGGCGCCGCACCGCCAGCGGCCAGTTGCAAAGCCCGGTGGCCAACCTGGTGTGCAACTTCACCCCGGCTGCGCCTGGCAAGCCGGCGCTGCTGACCCATGATGAGGTCACCACGCTGTTCCACGAATTTGGCCACGGCCTGCACCACATGCTGACGCGCATCGAGCATGCCGGGGTTTCCGGCATCAATGGCGTGGCCTGGGATGCGGTCGAGCTGCCTAGCCAGTTCATGGAAAACTGGTGCTGGGAGCCGGAAGGCCTGGCGCTGATCTCGGGGCATTATGAAACCGGTGCGGCCCTGCCACAGGACCTGCTGGACAAGATGCTGGCGGCGAAGAACTTCCAGTCGGGCATGATGATGGTGCGCCAACTGGAGTTCTCGCTGTTCGACTTCGAACTGCATGCCAGCCATGGTGACGGGCGTAGCGTGCTGCAGGTGCTCGAAGGCGTACGCGATGAAGTCTCGGTCATGCGCCCGCCGGCGTACAACCGTTTCCCCAACAGCTTTGCGCACATCTTTGCCGGCGGTTACGCAGCGGGTTACTACAGCTACAAGTGGGCTGAAGTGCTGTCGGCCGACGCTTTCTCGCGCTTCGAGGAAGAAGGCGTGCTGAATGCCGAAACCGGCCGCGCCTTCCGCGAAGCGATCCTGGCCCGTGGCGGCTCGCGCGAGCCCATGGAACTGTTCGTCGACTTCCGTGGCCGTGAGCCTTCCATTGATGCATTGCTGCGCCACAGTGGCTTGGCCGAGGCCGCTGCGGCATGAGTGAGGTAGCCGTGAACAAGACCAAGAAGCGCTTTATTGCCGGGGCTGTATGCCCGGCATGCAGCCAGCCCGACAAACTGATGATGTGGAGCGAAGACGACGTACCGCACCGTGAGTGCGTGGCCTGCGGCTTTACCGATACCCTCAACGAACAGGGCTTGTCGGTACCCAAGGAGCTGGGGACACGGGTCAACCACCTCGAACCGAAACCCCCTGCGGCCAAGGTACAGACGGTGCAGTTCTTCCCTAATCCGAAGTTGAAGAAACCCGCAGAGTAAGGGTACAGGGCGTTACATAGAGCTTCTGCGGCGTAACAGGGGGCTGGCTACAGTGTCGGCCCCTGACTTGCCCCTGAGGTGCTTCGTGAACCACGGCCTTGCTCGAATTGCCCATGGCTTGCTCGACTACCCGTCGCTACGGCCCGAGCAGCTCCAACCCGTCTTCTTGTCCATTCGCGACGCCAATGTCGCGGCGCTCGAACAGATCATCGAACACAGCGGCCCGGCGCCAGGTTGGGATAGCTTGGTGCTGGCAGTCGAGCAGCTTGACCAGCGGCTGGAAGACCTGCTGCACATGCTCGTGCCGTTGGTGTACGAAAGCCAAGCATGGGCTGTGGAGGTCGATGCTTGTAATCAATTGCTGCTCGACTGGGCGCGATACAAGCACGAGCACTCAAGGTTGTATGAAGCCTACCAGCGCCTCGATCCCGCGCAGCTGGATGACGAGCGCCAGGCTGTGCTCAAACTGATCCTCAGGGCGTTCCGCCACGCCGGCCATGGTTTGGGCGCTGGCGCGCGCAAGCAACTGCACACCACCGAGCAGGCGATCGTCGGGTTGGCACCCCGATGTGCAGGTACTGGAGGTAATGGACGGGCATGCCCGCCTAGGGCATTTCTACCTGGATGCCTACCAACGCCCAGGCAAGCTGCCCTGGCCGTACAGTTATCCCATGCGCCAGCGCCATGTGGAGGTCGACGGTGTGGTGACGTTGCCGGCCGTTCTGCTTTCCTGCTGTTTCGAGCTGCAGCCTGGGCAAGTCACGCCCAACTTCGACCACGCAGACCTTTGCAAGCTGTTCCACGAGGCGGGCCATGCCCTGCATCAGTTGCTGGTCACCAACCAGCACCGGCGCCTCAATCGCACCGCCACTTCCGCGCTGGGCGCCGATGCCTGCGAATTCGTCGGCACCTTGCTCGAACAGTGGTGCTGGTCTGCCCCGGCACTGTTGGCGTTGCCGCAGCCGGAAACGGGTGCGCCGCCAGTGTCATTGCCCCAGATGCAGCAGTGGCTCGCTGGCAAGCGTCGTTTCCAGGCGGTGGCGGAAGCCGAGCAACTGCGGCTGTGCTGGTTCGATCTCGTCGCGCATTGCGACGATCGCGCCCGCCACGACCTTCGCCAACTGGCGGTTGCCGCAACCCAGCAGGTCGGCTTGCCGCAAGCCTTCGCCCAGGACAGGTTTGCCGAAGGGTTCGATTACATGGTCACGGGTTATGAAGCGGGTTATTACTGCTACAAGTGGGCGCAGGTCCATGCCATTGACGCGTTCAGCGCATTCGAGGCGGCCGACGCCGATCATCGGGCGCTGGGCCGCCGCCTGCGCGACGAAATCCTGGCCAAGTGCGGAATGCGCCGGATGACGGCGTCGTTCAACGCATTCGCCGGCAGGCCCATGTCGCTGGTGCCGTATGCAAGGCGCCACTTGTCTCCCTGACAACAAGGGTGAAGGCGCTGCTGGTAATATACTGTATGCATAACCAGTTAGGGGCTAACAGCATGGATCCTGTTCGCGGTCGTGGTACCCGCCATAACCCACACAATCGTTTTGCACCACGCCAGTCGGTGCTCGAAGACGATGGCTGGTATCAGGAGGTGCCCGTCACCCAAGGCACCGAGGTCAGGGCTGAAACCGCCAAGACCATCATCGCGCGCAATACTTCCCCTGACCTGCCCTTTGACCGCTCGATCAACCCCTACCGCGGTTGCGAGCATGGCTGTATCTACTGCTATGCCCGCCCGTCCCATGCCTACTGGGATCTGTCCCCAGGCCTGGACTTTGAAACCAAGCTGATCGCCAAGACCAACGCCGCCGAGGTACTGGTGCAGCAGTTGAGCAAACCTGGGTATAAATGTGCACCGATCAACCTGGGCTCCAACACTGACCCGTACCAGCCCATCGAGCGCGAGCAACTGCTGACTCGGCGCCTGCTTGAGGTACTGCTGCGTTTTCGCCACCCGGTGACCATCGTCACCAAAGGGGCCCTGGTGCTGCGCGACCTCGACCTGCTCGCCGACATGGCCCGCCAGCGCCTGGTGCGGGTGATGATCAGCCTGACTACGCTGGACGATGACCTCAAGCGGGTGCTCGAGCCCCGGGCGGCAGCACCAGGGGCAAGGTTACGGGCCATTCGTGTGCTGCGCGAAGCAGGTGTGCCGGTGGGCGTGTTGTGCTCGCCGATGATACCGATGATCAACGACAGCGAACTGGAGCGCCTGTTGGAAGCGGCCAAGGCGGCTGGGGCGCAGAGCGCGGCGTACATGCTGCTGCGCCTGCCGCTGGAGGTGGCGCCGCTGTTCGAGCAGTGGTTGCACGACCATTACCCACAGCGCGCTGCGCATGTGCTGAGCCTGATCCGCCAGAGCCGCGATGGCGAGCTGTACGACAGCCGCTTTGGCACACGCATGCGGGGTGAGGGGGTATTTGCCGAGTTGCTGGCGCAGCGCTTCGCCAAGGCGATGAAACGCCTGGCGTTCGAAGGGCGCGAGTCGCAGGTGCTGGATTGCTCGGCCTTTTGCCCGCCGGGCGAGCAGATGGCACTGTTCTGATAGCCAGGGTAAACACGCCCTACAGAAAGCCTCACTAATGGCAGCCAATAATTACGCTAATACATATTGGCAGTTGATGTTTTTTTGCTATTATTCAGATCCCGCCTTTTATATCTGGAACGCCCGTTCTAGAGCCCTCGAATTAAGTTTCAGTTAAGTTTTCCCGGTTAGCGTAGGCAACCAATCCACACCGACTGTGATCTATGGGCTGTGCGTGTCATCTAAAACCCTGCATAGCCAGAATCTTTAACCGGTAAAATGGATTTACCTACACACCGTCAAGAGGATGAATCATGCCCGTCAAGGACCCATCCAAGGTCGTACCGCAGGTCCCCGCTGAAAGCGCCGATGCTGCCCTGAAGCACATCGTCGACGGTTTCCTGCGCTTTCACCATGACGTCTTCCCTGAACAGCAAGAGCTGTTCAAGAAGCTCGCCACTGCGCAAACACCGCGCGCCATGTTCATTACCTGCGCCGACTCGCGCATCGTGCCCGAACTGATCACGCAAAGTTCGCCAGGCGACCTGTTCGTGACCCGAAACGTAGGTAACGTAGTACCGCCTTATGGCCAGATGAACGGTGGCGTTTCCAGTGCTATCGAGTACGCGGTGATGGCACTTAAAGTGCACCACATCATCATCTGCGGCCACTCCGATTGTGGCGCGATGCGTGCGGTACTCAACCCGCAATCGCTGACCAAGATGCCAACCGTTGGCGCCTGGCTGCGCCACGCCGAAGTGGCCCGCACCGTGGTCGAGAACAACTGCTCGTGCGGCAGCGAACATGAAAGCATGCAAGTGCTGACCAAAGAGAACGTCATCGCCCAGCTGCACCACTTGCGCACCCACCCTTCGGTGGCTTCGGGGCTTGCAGCGGGTCAGCTGTACATCCATGGCTGGATCTACGACATCGAGACCAGCAGGATCGAAGCCTACGACGCTGCCAGCGACAGCTTCATGCCCCTGGCCGCAGGCCAACCGGTGCCATGCGCCACTCCGAGAGGCCGCTACTAAGCGACCCGTCCGCCGTTAGAACCTTGATAGCCGGCTGCACCCTGTAGGGGTGTGGCGCGGCCTTCGGCTGCCCTGAATACCCTGACTGCCCTGCCGGCGAGCCCGCTGGCGGCCCGCGCCTGCGCGCTTGTCGGGGACCCAACGTGCCCATGGCCAGGGGAATGGCCGTGCGACTAATGAAAGGAGAAACATGGTGAACATTACACAGCTGAAAGCGGCCCTGCCGCGTGAGTTGCTGGCTTCGGTGGTGGTCTTTCTGGTGGCCCTGCCCTTGTGCATGGGCATTGCCATCGCCTCGGGGATGCCGCCGGCCAAGGGCCTGATTACCGGCATTATCGGCGGGGTCGTGGTCGGCTTCCTGGCCGGTTCGCCGTTGCAAGTCAGTGGTCCGGCGGCGGGCCTTGCGGTGCTGGTCTTCGAGTTGGTACGCCAGCACGGCATGGCCATGCTCGGGCCGATCCTGCTATTGGCCGGTTTGCTGCAATTGCTGGCCGGGCGCCTGCGCCTGGGCTGCTGGTTCCGCGTCACCGCGCCGGCGGTGGTCTACGGCATGCTGGCAGGCATTGGTGTGTTGATCGTGCTGTCGCAGGTGCATGTGATGTTCGACACCGCACCGCAGCCATCGGGTATGCAGAACCTTGTGCAATTCCCGGCGACCCTCGCTGCGGCCATGCCCCACGAAAGCGCCGGCGCTGGCTGGATAGCCGGTGCGCTGGGCCTGGGCACCATCGCCATCATGTGGGGCTGGGAACGTTTGCGGCCGCAGCGCCTGCGCTTTGTGCCAGGCGCCCTGCTGGGTGTGGCGAGCATGACCATCATCAGCATGTGGTTGGCCTTGCCCGTGAACCGCGTGGAAGTACCGGCTGACTTGTCCGAAGCCATCGACTGGCTCCGCCCCGGTGACTTGATGCAACTGGCCGACCCTGCCCTGCTCGTCGCCGCCTTTGCCCTGGCATTCATTGCCAGTGCCGAAACCTTGCTGTCAGCGGCTGCGGTCGACCGCATGCACAGTGGCCAGCGTTCGGACTTCGACCGTGAGCTGTCCGCACAGGGCATTGGCAACATGCTCTGCGGGGTGCTGGGTGCACTGCCGATGACCGGGGTGATCGTACGTAGCTCGGCCAACGTGCAGGCAGGTGCGCAAACACGCGCTTCGGCCATTTTCCATGGCTTGTGGCTGCTGGCTTTCGTGGTGGCGTTGAGCAGTGTGCTGCAGCAGATACCGGTAGCCAGCCTGGCAGGTGTGCTGGTGTTCACGGGGATCAAGCTGGTCGACTTCAAGGCGTTCCGTGGGTTGGGCCGTTATGGCCGCATGCCGATGTTCACCTATGCGGCGACGGCGCTGGCGATCATCTTTACCGACCTGCTGACCGGCGTGTTGCTCGGCTTTGCCCTGACCTTGCTGAAGCTGGCATTCAGGGCGGCACGGTTGAAGATCAACCTGGTCGATCTGGCAAAGCCTGGGCACATGGAATTGCGGCTCAGTGGCGCCGCGACCTTCCTCAAGGTACCGGCATTGACCCAGGTGCTCGATGGCGTGCCGGCGGGCACCACGTTGCATGTGCCACTGGGTAACCTGAGCTATATCGACCACTCGTGCCTTGAATTGCTGGAGGACTGGGGGCGCAGCAATGCTGCCAATGGCTCGCGGTTGCTGATCGAACAGCGGCGGTTGAAGCGGCGAATCGAGGGGCGGTTACGGACTACGGCGGGTGTGGGGGCCTGAGGTAGAAGTTCTGTAGTGCTTGAACTGGCCTTTTCGCGGGTGAACCCGCGAAGAGGCCGGCACAGGAGTATCAGGTCGGCTGGCCCAGCTCGACACCCAGCTGACGCGACAGGCATGGCCAGCGCTTCCACGCCTCACCGGTTGCCGGGCTAGTCAGTGTCTCGCGGTAGGCTTCCACCGACTCAGCCGCAAAGCTTGCGTCATTGAGCATCTCATCCACCGAGTGGTGCACCACTTCATCCAGCTGGTTGGCGAATTCTTCGCCGATCAACTGGTGGGCAATCAGGTTGGCGACGGTGGTGTCGACCGGGATCAGCGGCTGCTGGAAGTGACGGATGTACAAGTCATTCACCTCCTCCACCAGGCGGTGCGCCAGGTACGCCTCATCTAGCAGGCAGTCCAGCCCCACATGCCCGTTCATGACCTCGGGTGGTTGCAGGAAGTAAGCCTCGGCAATTTTCAATACAGGCTTGATCTGCGACTCGATGCCGGCCTCAAAGGCGACTTCATGGGCCGCCTCCAGCAGTTCCGGAACCTGTTCGATGTAGGCGCTGACGAAGCGCGCCAAAGTACCCTGTGCGTCCTGCTCAGGCAGTTGGATCGAGGGGTGCAGGTGGGGCAGTTGCAGCTCGAGACGCTGTTTCAATTGGCCAGTCTGGCCTTCATGTTGATGGGCTTGGCTTACCTGCTCGCGTACAGCAGCGATGTTCATGACAACTCCAGGGACATTACGTTTCAAACGGAAGACACTAAATTAGCTCGGTATACGGCATACCTAAGACGAATTTGTTATAGATGAGTTCAACTTCTGCGTTACCTGGAATATAGCATGGCCACTATTTGGCCATACCTCCTCAAGCCTGCGGTTTTCAGGGGATATAGCTGTTTCGTGAAGTTCATTTCATTGCCTTCGTTGCGCGGCATTGGTCGCTGTCTATACTCCCGGTGAACGTGATTCGTTGATGAGGCCCGACTGCTTTTAGCAGGGGCTCGGTCGTTGAAGCCAGGCAGTCTTGACCGCCGTTCCCTCTTGCCGCAGGCCACGCCTCCGGGAAAACAAGAACGAGAAGGGGAACCCGCAATGATGCGACATCCACCTGTCTGGATGGGCCTGCTGTTGTGGTCGGTTCTGGGTCAGGCCAACGCTGCCTGGACCGTGAACATGCACCCGGGGGCGACGGAAGTCTCCAACGCCGTCTTCGATCTGCACATGACCATCTTCTGGATCTGCGTGGTCATCGGCATCGTGGTGTTCGGCGCGATGTTCTGGTCCATGGTCATCCACCGCCGCTCCACCGGCCAGCAGGCCGCGCATTTCCACGAGCATACCTGGGTGGAAATCCTTTGGACCGTGGTCCCGTTCCTGATCCTTGTGGCCATGGCCATACCGGCCACCAAGACCCTGATCGACATCTATGACGCCAGCGAGTCGGATATCGACATCCAGGTCACCGGCTACCAGTGGAAGTGGCATTACAAGTACCTGGGCCAGGACGTGGAGTTCTTCAGCAACCTGGCCACCCCCGCCGAGCAGATTCACAACCAGGCGCCCAAAGACGAGCACTACCTGCTGGAGGTCGACCAACCGCTGGTGTTGCCGGTAGGTGCCAAGGTGCGCTTCCTGGTGACGGCGGCCGATGTGATTCACTCGTGGTGGGTGCCCGCCTTCGCGGTCAAGCGCGACGCCATTCCCGGCTTCGTCAACGAAGCCTGGACGCGCATCGAGAAGCCAGGCATCTACCGCGGCCAGTGTACCGAGTTGTGCGGCAAGGACCACGGTTTCATGCCCGTTGTAGTCGAGGTCAAGTCCCAGGCCGACTACGACACCTGGCTTGGCGAGCGCAAGGCAGAGGCGGCCAAGCTCAAGGAGCTGACCAGCAAGGAATGGACCCTGGACGAGTTGGTGGCGCGCGGCGACAAGGTCTACCACACCACCTGCGTGGCCTGTCACCAGGCCGAAGGCCAGGGCCTGCCACCGATGTTCCCGGCGCTGAAAGGCTCGAAGATCGCTACCGGGCCGAAGGAAGGTCACTTGAGCATCGTTTTCCACGGCAAACCCGGTACCGCCATGGCCGCCTTCGGCAAGCAACTGTCGGAGGTCGATATCGCTGCCTTGGTGACCTACGAACGCAATGCCTGGGGCAACAACAAGGGCGACATGGTCACGCCGAAGGACGTGCTGGCGCTGAAGCAGGCAGAAGCCAAGTGAACCGGGTTACTCGCGGCAATCAGTGGATTGCAGGAGACAGGACATGAGTGCAGTGATCGACGACCACGCCCACGGCCATGACCATGCGCACGGCCCGGCCAAGGGCCTGATGCGCTGGGTGCTGACCACCAACCACAAGGATATCGGCACCCTGTACCTGTGGTTCGCCTTCCTCATGTTCCTGTTGGGTGGCTCGTTCGCCATGGTGATCCGCGCCGAGCTGTTCCAGCCGGGGCTGCAGATCGTAGAACCGGCGTTTTTCAACCAGATGACCACCATGCACGGGCTGATCATGGTCTTCGGCGCC
Organism: Pseudomonas sp. PARCl1; assembly: GCF_947311875.1. NCBI lineage: Bacteria > Pseudomonadati > Pseudomonadota > Gammaproteobacteria > Pseudomonadales > Pseudomonadaceae > Pseudomonas > Pseudomonas sp. PARCl1. The sequence goes on along the minus strand of NZ_CAMZMX010000023.1, from coordinate 61,223 downwards.
GTAATGCCGGCCTTCGTCGGCTTGGCCAACTGGATGATCCCGCTGATGATCGGCGCGCCGGACATGGCCCTGCCGCGCATGAACAACTTCAGCTTCTGGTTGTTGCCGGCGGCGTTCCTGCTGCTGGTTTCAACCTTGTTCAGCCCCGGTGGCGGGCCGAATTTCGGCTGGACCTTCTACGCCCCGCTGTCGACGACCTATGCCCCGGCCAGCGTCACCTTCTTCATCTTCGCCATCCACCTGATGGGTGTCAGCTCGATCATGGGGGCGATCAACGTGATCGCGACCATCCTGAACCTGCGTGCCCCCGGCATGACCTTGATGAAAATGCCACTGTTCGTCTGGACCTGGTTGATCACTGCGTTCCTGCTGATTGCAGTGATGCCGGTGCTGGCAGGGGTGGTGACCATGATGTTGATGGACATCCACTTCGGCACCAGTTTCTTCAGTGCGGCTGGCGGTGGTGACCCGGTGCTGTTCCAGCATGTGTTCTGGTTCTTCGGCCACCCCGAGGTGTACATCATGATCCTGCCCGCCTTTGGCGCGGTCAGCTCGATCATCCCGGCATTCTCGCGCAAGCCCCTGTTTGGCTACACCTCGATGGTGTACGCCACCGGGGCCATCGCCTTCCTGTCGTTCATCGTGTGGGCGCACCACATGTTCGTGGTCGGTATTCCGGTGGTCGGCGAGCTGTTCTTCATGTACGCCACCATGCTGATTGCGGTGCCCACCGGCGTGAAAGTGTTCAACTGGGTCAGCACCATGTGGGAAGGCTCGTTGACCTTCGAAACCCCGATGCTGTTCGCCATAGCCTTCGTCATCCTGTTTACCATCGGCGGCTTCAGTGGGCTGATGCTGGCGATTGCACCGGCCGACTTCCAGTACCACGACACCTACTTCGTGGTGGCGCACTTCCACTATGTGCTGGTGCCTGGGGCGATCTTTGGCATCTTCGCCTCGGCCTACTACTGGCTGCCGAAGTGGACCGGCCACATGTATGACGAAACCCTCGGCAGGCTGCATTTCTGGCTGTCGTTCATCGGCATGAACCTGGCCTTCTTCCCCATGCATTTCGTGGGGCTGGCCGGTATGCCGCGGCGCATACCCGACTACAACCTGCAGTTCGCCGATTTCAACATGGTGTCTTCGATCGGCGCGTTCATGTTCGGTGCCACGCAGGTCTTCTTCCTGTTCATCGTCATCAAGTGCATCCGTGGCGGCACCCCTGCGCCGGCCAAACCCTGGGACGGCGCCGAAGGCCTGGAGTGGTCCATCCCCTCGCCTGCGCCCTACCACACCTTCCAGACACCGCCGGAAGTGAAGTAGGAGCGCCGCCATGACAGGCCTTTCGCTGAAGCGCCTGGTAACGCGCCTGCTGATGCTGACGGTGGTGATGTTCGCCTTCGGCTTTGCCCTGGTGCCGATCTACGACGTGATGTGCAAGGCCTTCGGCATCAATGGCAAGACCGGCGGGCAGTACGAGGGCAGCCAGGTCAGTGACCCCTCGCGGTCGGTGCGGGTGCAGTTCATGTCGACCAACGCCAGCGACATGGTCTGGGACTTCTACTCCAGCGCCGATCAGCTGGAGGTCCACCCCGGTGCGGTCAACCAGATGATCTTCATTGCCCATAACCCGACCGACCGGCCGATGAGTGCCCAGGCGATACCCAGCATCACCCCCGCCGAAGCCGCGGCGTACTTCCACAAAACCGAGTGCTTCTGCTTTACGCAGCAGGTGCTGCAACCCGGCCAACGCATCGAAATGCCGGTGCGCTTCATCGTCGACCGCGACCTGCCGGCCAGCGTGAAGCACCTGACGCTGGCCTACACCTTGTTCGACATCACCGCTCGCCACCCGCCGGTCGCTCAAGTTGCGGCCCAGGCCGTCCAGGGCGCCCGTTAAGGGAAGGAGAACAGCAATGGCAAGTCATGAGCATTACTATGTTCCGGCGCAGAGCAAGTGGCCGATCATCGCTACCCTCGGCATGTTCATCAGCGTGTTCGGCCTGGGTACCTGGTTCAACGACATGAAGGCCGGGCACCCGGAGTCGCACGGGCCGTTGATTTTCTTCGTGGGTGCTCTGTTTCTGGCCTACATGTTGTTCGGCTGGTTCGGGGCGGTGGTCAAGGAAAGCCGTGCAGGGCTCTACAGCGCGCAGCTGGACCGCTCTTTCCGCTGGGGCATGAGCTGGTTCATCTTCTCGGAAGTGATGTTTTTCCTGGCCTTCTTCGGCGCGCTGTTCTACGTGCGCGTGCTGGCGGGGCCGTGGCTGGGTGGCGAAGGGGCCAAGGGTGTTGCCCATATGCTCTGGCCCGGCTTCGAGTTCACCTGGCCGCTGTTGCACACGCCGGATCCGAAGCTGTTCCCGCCGCCCAAGGAAGTGATCGACCCGTGGCACCTGCCGCTGATCAATACCCTGTTGCTGGTCAGCTCCAGCGTGACCATCACCCTGGCCCACCATGCGTTGCGCCGCGACCACCGCGGGGCGCTGAAAGGCTGGATGGCGCTGACCATCGTGTTGGGCATCAGCTTCATCGCGCTGCAGGCCTTCGAGTACCACGAGGCCTATACCAAGCTGGGGCTGACGCTGGGCTCGGGCATCTATGGCGCTACGTTCTTCATGCTCACGGGTTTCCACGGCGCGCACGTGACCTTGGGCACGATCATCCTCATTGTGATGTTCGTGCGCATCCTGCGTGGCCACTTCAACCCGCAGAAACACTTCGGCTTCGAAGCGGCCAGCTGGTACTGGCACTTCGTGGATGTGGTGTGGGTGGGGCTTTTCATCTTTGTGTATGTACTGTGACTAGCGAACCCTGTGGGAGCGGGCGCGCCCGCGAATGCGCCGGTGCATTCAACATCGCATTCGCGGGCATGCCCGCTCCCACAGGGCGAGGTGAAAACGTCAGAAAGGGGCGTGAGATACGAGCTGACCACTGATGAAGCCCCAGGCGACCAGCCCTATGGTCAGCGCCGCCAGGGTCACCCGCACCGTCAGCGCTTTCAGCAGGCGGGTCGAGTTTTCATCATCTTTGACCAGAAACACCAAGCCACTGAACAGACTGGCGATCGTGGCCAACAGCATCAGGACAATCGCGGCCTTGAGCATGGCGCTACTCCCGGGGGATGCGGTGATGTGGATAAGTATAGCGAGGCGCCCGTGAGGCCGTTTCGCCCAGGCTGGGTACCCACCTTGGTGGTACTTGCACTGCTACCGGGGCTGATCGTGCTTGGCTGCTGGCAACTCGGCCGGGCCGAGGAAAAGCGCGCATTGCTGGCCAGCTACGCCGAGCGACGTATCGAAGCGCCGCTGGCGACCAGCCAGCTGAATGGCAACGAAGACAACGCCTTGCGCCGCGTGCACCTGTATGGCCGCTTCGACGCCGAGCACAGCGTGCTGCTGGACAACCGCATGCGCGACGGTCAGGCCGGTGTCGAATTGCTGCAACCCTTCCACGACCAGGCCAGCGGCCTGTGGCTGCTGGTCAATCGCGGCTGGCTTCCCTGGCCGGACCGCCGCGTACCGGTGCACTTCGATACCCCCGCCCAGGCCTTGGCCCTCGACGCCTCGGTGTATGTGGTACCCGGCAACACGTTCCAGCTGCACCCGGACCCAGTCGGCGGCCAGTGGCCGCACCTGTTGACCGCCATCGACGCGGCACAACTGTGGGCGCAGCTCGGGCGTGAGGGGTTCGCCCACGAACTGCGCCTGGAACCTGGCCCGGCAAGCTACCGCCTGGGCTGGCCCATCGTGGCCATGGGGCCGGAAAAACACATGGGTTACGCCGTGCAGTGGTTTGCCCTGGCGATCGCCCTGGTGCTGCTCTACCTCTATTTCGGCTGGCGCCAAAACAAGGAGAAAAGCCATGGCCACCGTCACTCCACTGGACGTGCCTGAACGTAGCAAACCCAAAGCCCGCGGGCGTTTGCAGCTGTTGCTGATTCTTCTGGTGGTGCTGGGCCCGATGGTCCTGGCCACCAGCATGTACAAACTCAACTTCTGGGTACCGGAGGGCCGCAGTTACCACGGCGCCATGATCGGCAACGGTGAGAGCCGTGCCGACCTGGGCGTGGCCGGCGAGGACGGGCGCTGGCAGTTGCTGGTCAGCGCGCCGCAGGCCTGTGCCGAGGAATGCCAGCGGCTGGTGTACCTGGCCCGGCAGATCCAGGTCGGCCTGGGCCGTGATGCCAGCCGGGCCAGCCACGCGCTGGCCGCCGCCCAGCCGCTGAGCGCCGACTACCAGGCCCTGCTCGGGCGCGAATACCCGCAATTGCAACGCTACCCGCTGGATGCGCCGCGCTACCTCAAGCAGGTCGGCGAGGTTGCCCCGCAGCTGTGGATCGTCGATCCGCACGGCAACCTGGTGCTGCGCTACGGCGCCAAGGTCAACGGCAAGCATGTGCTGGATGACCTGCGCCATCTGCTCAAGCTGTCCAATATCGGCTAGGAGCCTGCCATGGCCAGACCCGGATTCCGCCTTGCTGTGTGCGCCACCCTGCTGGCACTGCTGGTCGTCCTGCTCGGTGCCTATACCCGCCTGACCCACGCCGGCCTCGGTTGCCCCGACTGGCCCGGTTGCTACGGTTTCATCAGCGTGCCCAAAAGCGAAGCGCAGCTGGCCCATGCCGAACTGCACTTTCCCGAACACCCGGTAGAGGCGGCCAAGGGTTGGGCCGAAATGGTTCATCGTTACTTCGCGGGCAGCCTGGCCGTGGTCATCGCCTTGCTCGCCTTGCAGGCAGTGCGCCGGCACCACAGCGACGGGCAACCCTATCGCCTGCCTGTGCTGTTGCTGGGTGTGGTGCTGGCCCAGGCGGCGTTCGGCATGTGGACGGTCACCCTGAAGCTTTGGCCGCAGGTCGTCACGGCCCACTTGCTGGGCGGCTTTACCACGTTGAGCCTGCTGTTCCTGTTAACCCTGCGGCTTTCGCGGGCCTTTGCGCCGTTGCCCAAATTGCCGCTCAGCCTGCGGCGGGTCGCTGCGCTGGCCTTGCTGGTGGTGATCGGGCAGATCGCCCTGGGTGGCTGGGTCAGTGCCAACTACGCAGCGGTTGCCTGCATCGACCTGCCCACCTGCCATGGTCAGTGGTGGCCGGCGGCGGACTTCAGCAATGGTTTCCACCTGACCCAGCACGTTGGCCCCAACTACCTGGGGGGGCAGCTGGACAGTGATGCGCGTACGGCCATCCATGTCAGCCACCGGCTGGGCGCGCTGGTGGTCACCTGCGTGCTGCTGATGCTCAGCTGGAAACTGCAGCGCTGTGGCCTTGGCGGCCTGGCGCGCCTGGTGTTGCTGGCGCTGGCCGTGCAGGTGGGCCTGGGCATCAGCAATGTGCTGCTGCACCTGCCGCTGGCCATAGCGGTTGCGCACAACGCCGGTGGGGCTTTGCTGTTGCTGTGCATGGTGCTGGTGAACTACCGCATTCGGGTGGTCGACAAGGTACGCGTGGGTGTCGGCCAAGGCTGGCGCTTGCGGCCAGTGACCGGCGTTGGCATTTCCCATCACATGAGGAACGAGTCGTGGCGACGCTTCTGAGCACCCGACGGGCCAGTTGGCGCGATTACCTGGAGTTGACCAAGCCCAAGGTGGTCGTGCTGATGTTGATCACCTCGTTGGCGGGCATGTTCCTTGCCACCCGTGCGGGGGTGGACTGGAGTGTGTTGGTGTTCGGCAACCTGGGTATCGGCCTGTGCGCGGGTGGCGCGGCAGTGGTCAACCATGTGGTCGACCGGCGCATCGATGCGCTGATGGCGCGTACCCGCAAGCGGCCGCTGGCCCAAGGCCGTGTCGAGCCCTTGCCGGCGTTGCTGTTTGCCCTGGCGCTGGCGCTGCTGGGCATGGCCCTGTTGCTGATTTTCACCAATGCCCTCACTGCCTGGCTGACCCTGGCCTCGCTGCTTGGCTATGCGGTGCTCTACACCGGTTTTCTAAAGCGTGCCACGCCGCAGAATATCGTGATTGGCGGCCTGGCCGGCGCTGCCCCACCCCTTCTGGGCTGGGTCGCGGTCAGCGGCCAGGTCAGTGCCGAGCCGTTGCTGCTGGTGCTGATCATCTTCGCCTGGACCCCACCGCACTTCTGGGCCCTGGCCATCCACCGCAAGGAGGAATACGCCAAGGCCGACATTCCGATGCTGCCGGTGACCCACGGTGAGCGCTACACCAAGCTGCACATCCTGCTGTACACCCTGATATTGCTGGCGGTGAGCCTGTTGCCCTACGCCATCCACATGAGCGGCCCGCTGTACCTGGCCTGTGCCCTGGCCCTGGGCCTGCGCTTCCTGCGATGGGCCTGGGTGTTGTACCGTGGCAGCCGGCCGCACGCAGCGATCGGCACCTTCAAGTACTCTATCGTGTACCTGTTCGCGCTGTTCATCGCGTTGCTTCTCGACCACTACCTGTTGCTGAACCTATGACCCGAACCCAGAAAACCGTCTTTGTCCTCGTTGCCCTGGTCGCGCTGATCATGGGCCTTACCGTCAACAAAGTGCTCAAGGGTCGCGACCAGCCCAACCCTGTCGAGCTGATCGATGCCGGTATCATCCTGTTGCCGCAAAGCCGCGCCGTGGCAGATGTAACCATGACCAACCAGGATGGCCAGCCGGTGCAGCTGGATGAACTGAAAGGCAAGTGGTCGCTGCTGTTCTTTGGCTACACCTACTGCCCGGACATCTGCCCGACCACCCTGGCCCAATTGCGCCAGGTGAAGAGCGAGCTGCCCAAGGATGCTGTCGACCGGTTGCAGGTGGTGTTGGTGAGCGTCGACCCGAACCGCGACACGCCGAACCAGCTGAAGCAGTACCTGGCTTATTTCGACAAGGACTTCATTGGGGTGGCGGGGTCGATCGAAGATACCCAGAAGCTGGCCAATGCCCTGAGCATTCCATTCATTCCGGCAGATACCAGCAAGCCGGGCTACACCGTGGACCACAGCGGCAACCTGGCGGTGGTCGGGCCGGACGGGCGTCAGCGTGGGTTCATTCGCGCGCCGTTCAACAACCAGAAGCTGGTGGCGCAGTTGCCTGGGTTGGTCAAACGGGATTGATGGGGTATTGAAAGCTTCGCGGGCACGCCCGCGAAGCATCCAGTGCGATTGCGAGGCTTAAAACGCCGGAACCACAGCGCCTTTGTACTTCTCGGTAATGAACTGCTTCACCTCAGGCGAGTGCAGCGCCGTTGCCAGCTTTTTCATCGCGTCCGAGTCCTTGTTGTCCGGGCGGGCAACCAGGATGTTCACATAGGGCGAATCGCTGCCTTCGATGGCCAGGGCATCTTTCTCGGGGTTCAGCTTGGCTTCCAGCGCGTAGTTGGTGTTGATCAGCGCCGCGTCCACCTGGGTCAGCACACGCGGGATGGTGGCGGCTTCCAGTTCACGGAACTTGATGTTCTTCGGGTTCTCGGCAACGTCCTTCACGGTCGACAGGATGTTCTTGTTGTCCTTGAGCTTGATCACGCCGGCCTTGTCCAGCAGCAACAGGGCGCGGCCGCCGTTGGTGGCATCATTCGGGATGACCACGGTAGCCCCGGAAGGCAGTTCGTCCAGTTTCTTGATCTTGGTCGAGTACACGCCCAGTGGCTCGATGTGCACGCCTACCACGCTTACCAGGTCGGTGCCCTTGGCCTTGTTGAATTCATCCAGGTACGGCTGGTGCTGGAAGAAGTTGGCGTCCAGGCGCTTTTCCGCCACCTGCACGTTCGGCTGAATGTAGTCGGTGAACTCCTTGACCTTCAGTTCCACGCCCTCTTTGGCCAGCGCCGGTTTGACGAAGTTGAGGATTTCGGCGTGTGGCACCGGGGTAGCGGCGACGGTCAGGGTTTCGGCAGCATTGGCCGAGAAGGCCGCGACAGCGGCGACAACAGCAAGCAGCTTCTTCATTGATCACTCCTTGTGAGGGCCGCGACGGCCCCCGAACGGGTCGGCCAGGCCGACCCCATTGGGGTTACTTACGGGAAAAATGTACAACCAGTTTGTCGCCCACGCTTTGCAGCACTTGCACCAGTACCAGCAGCAGTACCACGGTGACCACCATCACGTCGGTCTGGAAACGCTGGTAACCGAAGCGGATCGCCAGGTCGCCGAGGCCGCCGGCACCGACCACACCGGCCATGGCGGTGTACGAAACCAGGGTGATGGCGGTGACGGTGATGGCCGCGAAGATACCCGGACGGGCCTCAGGCAGCAGCGCGCTGGTGATGATCTGGCGGGTGGTGGCGCCCATCGACTGGGTCGCCTCGATGATGCCTCGGTCCACTTCCCGCAGGGCAGTTTCCACCAGCCGTGCGAAGAACGGCGTAGCACCCACCACCAACGGCGGAATGGCGCCGGCGACACCCAGCGAGGTGCCGGTGATCAGCACCGTGATCGGGATCATCACGATCAGCAGGATGATGAACGGCAGCGAGCGCAGAATGTTCACCACCAGCGACAGCAGCGCATACACGCCCTTCTGTTCGAACATCTGCTTCGGGCCGCAGAGGAACAGCAGCACGCCCAAGGGCAAGCCGAGCAGCACGGTGAAGAACAGCGAGCCGAACAGCATGATCATGGTATCGACGGTGGCCAGCCAGATTTCGGCCCAGTCGACGTTGGCAAAGAAATTCAGGGCGTCCATCAACGCAGTACCTCCATATGTACGTCAGCTGCCTTGAAGTGGGCGAACGCCGCTTCCATGTCACCGCCGATCAGGGCGAGGGTGAGCTGGCCATAGGGGATATCCTTGATGCGGTCGATACGCCCGGCAAGGATGCTGTAGTCCACACCGGTTTCACGGGCCACGGTGCCCAGCAGCGGTGCGTAGGTGGCATCGCCCTGGAAGGTCAGGCGCACGATGCGGCCCGGGACGTGGGCGAAATCGTCGCGTTGCTCGCCTTCGTCGACCTGCTCGTCTTCCTGGACGAAGCGCTTGGTAGTGGCGTGCTGAGGGTGCAGGAATACTTCGGCCACCGAGCCCTGCTCGACGATCTGCCCTGCGTCCATCACCGCCACGCGGTCGCAGACCCGGCGGATCACGTCCATTTCGTGGGTGATCAGCACGATGGTCAGTTTCAGCTCACGGTTGATTTCGGCGAGCAATTGCAGGACCGAAGCCGTGGTTTGCGGGTCGAGGGCGCTGGTGGCCTCGTCGCACAGCAGGATCTTGGGGTTGGTGGACAGGGCGCGGGCGATACCGACGCGCTGCTTCTGGCCACCCGACAACTGCGCCGGGTATTTTCTGGCGTGGTCCGAGAGCCCGACGCGGGCCAGCAGTTCGGTGACGCGCTTGTCGATTTCGCTGCGCGACAGCTCGCCGGCCAGGGTCAGTGGCAGTGCCACGTTGTCGGCGACGGTTTTGGAAGCCAGCAGGTTGAAGTGCTGGAAAATCATCCCGACCTGCTGGCGGAAGCCGCGCAGCTGGCTGGCGTTGAACGCGGTAACGTCTTCGCCATCGACGATGATCTTGCCGCCGGAAGGCTCTTCAAGGCGGTTGATCAAACGCAGCATGGTGCTCTTGCCGGCGCCGGAGTGGCCGATAAGGCCGAACACCTGGCCATCTTCGATGGTCAGGCTGGTCGGATTCAATGCGGGGATTTCCCTACCGGCAACGCGGTAGGTCTTGTGTACCTGTTGGAACTCGATCACGTAGCGAACCTTGTGGGGCGCATGGAATTTGGGTCAGCGGTTAGCTGGGGTGGCGCATTTTAGCCTTTTCCCCTGGCTGTTCTTAGCATTTATTTCGTCAGGCACCAATCCTTCGGGTATATGGCGACAATCGGTAAACCTGATTGAACGCTCGCCGCTCCCCTCCAGTCACTACCAGAACAAGCCCGAACGGGCATGCCTGAAGACTGACGAGGAGAGCCGACCCATGCCCAGCAAGAAAACGGACGCGCCCAAGCACAGTGAGGCCGCCGGCACCCAGACCCCCGACCGGGCCAACACCAATGCCAAGCTGCAGAGCCTGGAGCCGTTCCGTAGCGATGCTACAGGCCAGGCGTTGCGCACCAACCAAGGGGTGAAGATCGCCGATAACCAGAACAGCCTGAAGGCGGGTGCGCGCGGGCCTTCGCTGCTTGAAGACTTCATCATGCGCGAGAAGATCACCCATTTCGACCATGAGCGTATCCCGGAGCGTATCGTGCACGCCCGCGGTACCGGGGCGCACGGGTATTTTCAGAGCTATGGCTGCCATGCCGAACTGACCAAGGCGGGTTTCCTGCAAGACCCGGAAAAGATCACCCCGGTGTTCGTGCGCTTTTCCACTGTACAGGGGCCACGCGGCTCGGGTGACACGGTGCGTGATGTGCGCGGCTTTGCCGTGAAGTTCTACACCGATGAAGGCAATTTCGACCTGGTTGGCAACAACATGCCGGTTTTCTTCATCCAGGACGCGATCAAGTTCCCGGATTTCGTGCATGCCGTGAAGCCTGAGCCGCACAACGAAATGCCGACCGGTGGCTCGGCCCATGACACGTTCTGGGATTTCGTTTCGCTGGTGCCCGAATCGGCGCACATGGTGATCTGGGCGATGTCCGACCGCGCCATTCCCCGTAGCCTGCGCATGATGGAAGGCTTTGGTGTACACACCTTCCGCCTGATCAACGCCGAAGGCGTGGCCAGCTTCGTCAAGTTCCACTGGAAGCCGCGCCAGGGCGTGCATTCGGTGCTGTGGGACGAAGCGCAGAAACTGGCCGGCAAAGACACCGACTACCACCGCCGCGACCTGTGGGAAGCCATCGAGACCGGTGACTACCCAGAGTGGGAATTGGGCGTGCAGATCGTGCCCGAGGCAGACGAGCACAAGTTCGACTTCGACCTGCTCGACCCTACCAAGCTCATCCCTGAAGAGTTGGTGCCCGTGACGCTGCTGGGCAAGATGGTGCTCAACCGCAACCCGGACAACTTCTTCGCCGAAACCGAGCAGGTGGCGTTCTGCCCGGGGCATATCGTGCCCGGTATCGACTTCACCAACGATCCGCTGCTGCAGGGCCGGCTGTTCTCGTACACCGATACGCAGATCAGCCGCCTGGGTGGGCCGAATTTCCATGAAATCCCGATCAACCGGCCGGTGGCGCCCAATCACAGTGGCCAGCGCGACGCCATGCACCGCATGACCATCGACAAGGGCCGTGCTTCGTATGAGCCCAACTCCATCGATGGCGGCTGGCCGAAGGAAACCCCACCTGCCGCGCAGGATGGCGGCTTCGAGAGCTACCAGGAGCGCATCGATGCGCACAAGATCCGCCAGCGCAGCGATTCGTTTGGCGACCACTTCTCCCAGGCGCGGCTGTTCTTCCAGAGCATGAGCCCTACCGAGCAACAGCACATCATCAAGGCCTACAGCTTCGAGCTGGGCAAGGTGGAGCGTGAAAGCATTCGCCAGCGGGAAGTGAATGAGATTCTTGCCAATATCGACCTGAAACTGGCGGCGGCTGTCGCGGCGAACCTGGGGCTGCCCGCACCCAAGCAGGGTACGGTCCAGGTGAAAGGCAGCAAGTTGGCGCAGTCCAAGGCGTTGAGCCAAATGAACCACCCTGGTTCGGTAGGCATCAAAGGCCGCAAGATTGCAGTGCTGGTGGCCGACGGCGTGGACGCGGCCAGTGTCGACAAACTGGTGAAAGCGCTGGAGGCCCACAGTGCACGGCCCATGCTGCTGGGGCCGACGTCGGCGCCGGTGAAGGCGGCCGACGGCAAACAGCTACCGGTGGATGCCTCGATGGAAGGAATGCCGTCGGTCATGTTCGACGGGGTTGTGGTGCCGGCGGGCAAGGCCTCAACCGATGCGCTGGCGGCCAGCGGCCTGGCCAAGCACTTCCTGCTGGAAGGCTATAAGCACCTCAAGGCGATGGTGCTGACCAAAGACCTGGTCAGCGGCCTGGGGCTCAAGGAGGACAAGGGCCTGCTGGTGGGGGATGACCAGAAAGTGATGGATGCCTTCATCAAGGCGGTAGAGGGGCATCGGGTTTGGGAGCGGGAGGCTGCTGCTGAGGCTGTGCCGGCCTGATACCAGCCCATTAAGTAATTTGGGGCCGCTTTGCGGCCCTTCGCGGGCACGCCCGCTCCCACACGTTTGGCGCTGAATTCAAGAAATGCGCGATCCCCTGTGGAAGCGGGCGTGCCCGCGAAGGGCTGCAAAGCAGCCCCAGCACCCCAGCGTTTTCAGCGCTGATGCGGCACCAGAACCACCTGCGCCGGCAGCGAGCGCTGAATTTCATGCTTCTGCTTCAGCTCAAACCCGCTGTCGATCTTGCGCACGCGCTTCTCCAGCAAGGTTTTCAGCCAGGGCGCGTCGTGGGTGCGCGGCACCTGGAACACCACTTCACAGTCATAGCTCACCACGTCTGCCGCAATGTCATCCAGTTGGCGGCGCATGGCGCGGCTGTCGGTGGTTTTCAGGGCCACCACGGTGCTGGGTGCGGTGGGGTCGATGATCAGCGCCTTGGGCTTGGCCTCGGCGGCCTTCAGCGCCGCTTCGGCTTTGGCCAGCTCGGCCTTGCGCGCCTGGCTCACGGCGTCGCCCCCGGTCACCGCAGGCGCTTGCGGCATCAGCGCTCGGGCACGAGCCAAGGCCGTTGCAGCGGCATTCACGTCACCTTTTTGCAGCACGATCTGGCTACGCTGCAGGTAGGCTTCGGCCAGTTGGCGCTGGTATTGCTCCAGGCGTGCGTCGTCGGGCGCCTGGGCCTGCAGGGCAGCCAGTTGGTCTTCGGCGGTGGCCAGCTCGTTGCTGGCGATGTTTTGTTGCAACTGCTGCCAGGCATCGGCTTGGGCAGGTGCGGTGGCCTGTTCCACCGGCGCACTGGAACAGGCAGCCAGGAACAGGGAAAACGCGGCAACAAGCAGATAACGGGAGGCGAACGGCTTCATTCCTGCGATTCTCTATTTGCGCAAAAAGCGAGCAAGTCTACACCCAGGTGCGCACGCTCGAAAACAGGTCTTACAGACCCTTTACCCGGGAAAAGGTTGCAAGGCGTGCCTGAGCACGCCTTGTAATCAGCGCTTTGGCAGGGCCAGGCTCAGCAAGAATAGCACCGCTGCACAGACCACGATCGACGGCCCGGCGGGGGTGTCCTTGAACCAGGACATGGCCAGGCCACCGCAGACCGCGGTGATGCCCAGCAGGCTGGCACCCAGCGCCATCTGCTCGGGCGAGCGGGCGTGGCGCTGCGCCGCAGCAGCGGGGATGATCAACAGCGAGGTGATCAGCAGCACGCCGACGATCTTCATGGCCACGGCGATCACCACCGCAATCAGCAGCATCAGCGCCAGGCGCAGGCCGGCTACGGGGAGGCCTTCGACCATGGCCAGTTCCTCATGCACGGTAACCGCCAACAGCGGCCGCCAGAGCACGCCCAGCAACAGCAGCACCAGCGCACTGCCGCCGAGGATCCAGGCCAGGTCGGTAGTGCTGATGGCCAGCAGGTCGCCGAACAGGTAGGCCATCAGGTCGATACGCACATCGTGCATGAAGCTGAGCACCACCAGGCCCAGTGACAATGTGCTGGGGGCGAGGATGCCCAGCAGGGTGTCGGAGGCCAGCGGCTGGCGTTGCTGCAAGGTCACCAGCAGCACCGCCAGCAACAGGCAGCCAACGGTGACGGCCAGGGCCGGGCTTACATCCAGGGCGAAACCCATGGCCACGCCCAGCAATGCGGCATGGGACAGGGTGTCGCCGAAATACGCCATGCGCCGCCATACCACGAAAGAGCCGAGCGGGCCCGCGACAACGGCCAGGGACAGGCCTGCAAGCAAGGCGTAAAGAAGAAAATCAGCCATGCTTGCAGTGCTCTCCGTGAACGTGGGGGCCGGGGGCGACCACCGAGCCATGCAGGTCGTGGCTGTGGTCGTGATGGTGATGATAAACAGCCAGGCTAGGTGCGTTCTGCCCGAACAGTTCGACAAAGGCTGGGTCGTTGCTGACCTGTTCCGGGTGACCCGAGCAGCAGACATGGCGGTTCAGGCACACCACCTGGTCGGTGGCGCTCATGACCAGGTGCAGGTCGTGCGACACCATCAACACGCCGCAACCATGGCGGTCGCGCAGCCGGGTGATGAGGTTGTACAGCTCGGTCTGGCCGACCACATCCACCCCTTGCACCGGCTCGTCGAGTACCAGCAACTGCGGCGCACGCAACAAGGCACGCGCCAGCAGGACACGCTGCATCTCGCCACCGGAGATGGTCTGGATCGGGCTGTCGATAACCTGTTCGGCGCCCACTTCCTGCAGGGCCGATACGGCTGCTGCCCGGTCTACCCCCGGCACCAGGCGCAGGAAACGTAGCACGGAAAGCGGCAGGGTGGCATCGACCTGGATTTTTTGCGGCATGTAGCCGATACGCAGCCTGGGCTTGCGCCATACTGTGCCGCGGTGCGGCTTGAGCAGCCCGAGCACGGCGCGCACCAAGGTGGTCTTGCCCGCGCCATTGGGGCCTATCAGGGTGACGATCTGGCGCGGCGCCACCGACAGGTCGATGCTGTCGAGCACCGCCTCGCCGCCATAGCTGACGCCCACCTGTTCCAGGCGGATCAGGGCATCGCTCATGCCGCGCTCCGGCAATTGCCGCACAGGCCGACCACTTCCACGGTTTGGGTCTCGACCGTGAAGCCCACGCCCTTGGCGCTGTCGATGATGGCCTCGCTGATGCTGTGTTGCTCCAGCTCGATGGCGACGTGGCATGCACGGCAGATCAGGAACTGGCCCTGGTGCACGTGCTCGGGGTGGCTGCAGCCGATGAACGCGTTGAGCGAGGCAATGCGGTGCACCAGGCCGTTTTCCAGCAGGAAGTCCAGTGCGCGGTACACCGTGGGCGGTGCAGCGCGGCGGCCGTCCTGCTCGCTGAGCACGGCAAGGATATCGTAGGCACCCAGCGGCTTGTGGCTTTGCCATACCAGCTCCAGCACCCGGCGGCGCAGCGCGGTCAGGCGCAGGCCCTGGCGGGTGCACAAGGCATCAGCTTCAGCCAGTGCGCTATGCACGCAATGGGAGTGATCATGGGGACGGTTGGCCAGCGGCGTGAAGGACATGGGCAGCGACGATTCTGTATGGAGACGTTATTATGTTACCCGTTTCTCACGACTCGAGTATTCACCGTGTCCCGATTTCTAGTCCTTTTTGTCGCATTCATCGCCTGTTCGGCCCAGGCCGATGTCCGTGTGCTGACCAGCATCAAGCCGCTGCAGCAGATTGCCGCTGCCGTGCAGGAGGGTGTTGGCAGCCCTGAGGTATTGCTGCCGCCAGGTGCTTCGCCGCACCACTATGCCCTGCGCCCATCCGACGTACGGCGGGTGGGCGATGCCGACCTGCTGTACTGGATCGGCCCGGACATGGAGAGCTTCCTGCCACGCGTATTGGGCAGTCGCAGCAAGGCAACCGTGGCCCTGCAGTCGCTGCCAGGCATGAAGCTGCGCCACTTTGGCGAAGACAGCCATTCCCATGAGGAAGCGGACCACGATGAGCATGACCATGACCACCGCCCAGGTAGCCTGGATGCGCACCTGTGGCTATCGTCGGTCAACGCGCGGGTAATCGCGGGGAAAATGGCTGCGGACCTGGCCCAGGCCGATCCCGCCAACGCGGCGCGCTACCAGCACAACCTGAAGGTCTTTTCAGACCGTATGGATGCGCTGGATGAGCGAATCAAAGCGCGGGTGGCGGGTATCGCTGGCAAGCCGTACTTCGTGTTCCACGAGGCGTTCGACTACTTCGAGGCGGAATATGGCCTGAAGCACACTGGCGTGTTCAGCGTGGCGTCCGAGGTGCAGCCGGGGGCTCAGCATGTGGCCGCCATGCGCAAGCGCCTGCAGGAAGTGGGCAAGACCTGCGTGTTCAGCGAGCCGCCACTGCGCCCGCGCCTGGCCGAGACCCTGACTGCTGGGCTGCCGGTGCGTCTGGCCGAGCTGGATGCACTGGGTGGTACTGACCCGGTGGATGGCAAGGGCTATGAGCGCTTGCTGGAGAAGCTGGGTGGCGACTTGGCTGGGTGCCTGGAGCAGTTGTAAGCCTGGTCCGGCCTCTTCGCGGGCACGCCCGCTCCCACAGGTGCCCGCGAAGAGGCTGAACAGGGCTAGAGGGCAAATGGCAGGTGCAAAGCCACCTGCTGGCGCTGTGCCAAACGCACTTCGAACTCGCTCGGGTCATGGATCATCACATCCATCCCGGCAAACGATTCTGCCGCAATCAGCCGCGACAGCCAGAAGCGCACGCAGCCTACCCGCAACATCTCAGGCCACAGCTCGGCCTCGGCAGCGGTGAACGGCCGCAGTGCGGCATAGGCCGCCAGCAGCGCCTGGGCACGCGGCATGTCGATTGCGCCCTGCTCATCCAGGCACCAATCGTTCACGGTGATGGCGATGTCATACAGCATCGGCCCGGAGCAGGCGTTGTAGAAGTCGATCACGCCAGTCAGGTGGGTGCCTTCGAACATCACGTTGTCGCGGAACAGGTCGGCATGCAGGTTGGCCCGCGGCAGCGCCAGGATCTGCGCCTTGTGCGCGTTGATTTCGTTCAGGGCCGGTTGCAGCAGCGCGGCTTGCTCGGCAGTCAGGCGTGGCAGCAGCTCGGCGCCTGAAGCCAGCATCCAGTCCAGGCCACGGTCGGTGCGGCGCTCGATGATGCGGCCGCGGGTGGCCAGGTGTATATGCGCCAGCAGCTCACCCACCTGGGCGCAGTGCTGCGCGTTGGGCGCCTTGATGTGCTTGCCTGAGAGCCTTGGCTGCAGCAGCGCCGGCTTGCCGCACAGCTCGCGCAGGCCGTTGCCGTCGCGGTCACGAACGGCATAGGGCACCGGCATGTCGGCTGCGTGCAGGGTGTCGAGCAGCTCGATGAAGAACGGCATGTCCTCGCTGGGCCCGCGTTCGATCAACGTCAGCACGAACTCCCCCTGTTCGAGGCTGACGAAGAAATTGCTGTTCTCGGTGCCGGCGGCTATGCCCTGGAAGTCGAGCAGGCGGCCCAGCGCGTACGGTGCCAGAAAGGTTTCCAGCTCAGGCCGGGTCACGGGGGTGAAGACTGACATGATGAAAAATTGCCCATACGGGCACTTCCGCCGGGAAGTGCCGGGTTGATGTGAACGGTGCGCGTCAGATTACCACTCGAAGATCTTCCAGGACGGAATCAGCATGTCCGGCTGGTCGGATCGAATGAAGTTGGCATCGGTGCCATCGGCGCGTACCAGGAAATAAGGCTTGCCGTTTTTCGGTGTGATCTTGATCGCATACAGGAAGCCGTTCTGCCGGTATTCCTGGATGGTCTTGTCGCCTTCCGTGCGAATGGTCACCTCGGGATCGGCCGAGGGGGCGTCTTCCGCCGCCAGGGTGACGACCGGCGTGGTTGCCAACAGGCCGAGCAGTAACAGGCGATTGAGTGTACGCATGATAACCTAGTCCCTTTGTCGTCAATGATTCTGGCTATTCTAGCGCCGGACCCGTCGAAAAGGTTGATTCTGCTCATGAGCCAAGCGCCCCTCGTCCTGGTGGACGGTTCCTCCTACCTGTACCGCGCCTTTCACGCGCTGCCGCCGCTGACCACGTCCAAGGGCATGCCGACCGGTGCGGTGAAGGGTGTGCTGAACATGCTCAAGAGCCTGCGCAAGCAATACCCCGACAGCCTCTTTGCCGTGGTGTTCGACGCCAAGGGTGGCACGTTCCGTGACGCCATGTTCGCCGAATACAAGGCCAACCGGCCGAGCATGCCCGACGACCTGCGGGTGCAGATCGAGCCGCTGCACGCCAGCGTCAAGGCCCTTGGCTACCCGCTGTTGTGCGTCGAAGGGGTCGAGGCCGACGACGTGATCGGCACCCTGGCGCGCAGCAGCGCCGCGTTGGGCCGTCCGGTCATCATCTCGACCGGTGACAAGGACATGGCGCAGCTGGTGGATGGCCACATTACCTTGGTCAACACCATGACCGGTAGCGTGCTGGACGTGGCGGGCGTGCATGAGAAGTTTGGCGTCGGCCCGGAGCACATCATCGACTTCCTGGCCCTGATGGGCGACAAGGTCGACAACATCCCCGGTGTGCCCGGTGTGGGCGAGAAAACCGCCGTGGGCCTGTTGACCGGTATTGGTGGCGGCCTCAGCGACCTGTACGCCAACCTCGACAAGGTGCCGGCACTGGCCATTCGCGGTGCCAAGACCCTGCCGGCCAAGCTGGAACAGCACCGCGACGCGGCGTTCCTGTCGTATGAGCTGGCTACCATCAAGGTCGACGTGCCGCTGGACGTCGAGGTCGAGGCGCTGGTGTGCGGCGAGCCTGACCGCGATGCGCTGCTGGCGCTGTACACCGAGATGGAGTTCAAGAGCTGGGTTGCCGACGTGCAGCGGGAGGCTGCCAGGGTGGGTGATGACGTTGCGCCGGTCGCGGAGCCGGTGGCCAAGGTCGAGCCGAAGTACGAAACCATCCTCGACCAAACACGCTTCGAGGCCTGGCTGGAGAAGCTGCGCCAGGCGCCGCTGTTCGCGTTCGACACCGAAACCACCGGCCTGGACGCCCAGAAGGCCCAATTGGTCGGCCTGTCGTTCGCGGTGGCGCCCCATGAAGCGGCCTACGTTCCGCTGGCCCACGACTACGAGGGCGCGCCGGCCCAGCTGGACCGCGACGCCGTGCTGCTGGCCTTGAAGCCCCTGCTGGAAGACCCGACCAAGGCCAAGGTCGGGCAGAATGCCAAATACGATATCAACATCCTCGCCAACGGTTCGCCCGCCATCGCCATGCGCGGTGTTGCCTATGACACCATGCTCGAGTCCTACGTGCTGAACTCCACGGCCACCCGGCATGACATGGACAGCCTGGCGCAAAAGTACCTCGACCACACTACCATCGCCTTCGAGGACATCGCCGGCAAGGGCGCCAAGCAGCTTACGTTCAACCAGATCGACCTGGACAAGGCGGGCCCCTACGCTGCCGAAGACGCTGACATCACCCTGCGCCTGCACCATGCGTTGCAGGCCCGCCTGGCCCAGACCCCAAGCCTGCAGCCGGTGCTGATGGACATCGAGATGCCGCTGGTGCCGGTACTGGCCAAGATCGAACGCCAGGGCGCACTGGTCGATGCAGCCCTGCTGCACGTCCAGAGCGGTGAGCTGGGTGAGAAAATGGCCGAACTGGAACGGCGCGCCTACGAGCTGGCGGGCGAGGAGTTCAACCTGGGCTCGCCCAAGCAACTGGGGGCGATCCTGTACGACAAGCTGGGCATGCCGGTGCTGAGCAAGACCGCCAAAGGCCAGCCGTCTACCGCCGAAGCGGTGCTCGACGAGCTGGCGGAGCTGGGTTACCCACTGCCTGAAGTACTGATGCAGTATCGCAGCCTGAGCAAGCTCAAGAGCACTTACACCGACAAGCTGCCGGGGCAGATCAACCCGCGTACCGGGCGTATTCACACCTCTTACCAGCAAGCGGTGGCGGCGACTGGCCGGCTGTCGTCCAGCGACCCGAACCTGCAGAACATCCCGATCCGTACCGCCGAGGGCCGCCGAATCCGCCAGGCGTTCATCGCCAGCCCAGGCTACAAGCTGCTGGCGGCCGACTACTCGCAGATCGAGTTGCGCATCATGGCCCACCTGGCCAAGGACGAAGGCTTGCTGCACGCCTTCCGCAACGACCTGGACGTGCACCGTGCCACGGCGGCGGAGGTCTTTGGTGTAGCCCTGGAAAACGTCACCGTCGATCAGCGTCGCAAAGCCAAAGCCATCAACTTCGGCCTGATCTACGGCATGAGCGCATTTGGCCTGGCCAAGCAGATCGGCGTCGACCGCAAGCAGTCGCAGGACTATATCGACCGCTACTTCGCCCGCTACCCCGGGGTGCTGGCCTACATGGAGCGCACCCGTACCCAGGCTGCCGAGCAAGGTTTCGTCGAAACCCTGTTTGGCCGCCGCCTCTACCTGCCAGACATCAACGCCAAGAACCCGGCCCTGCGCAAAGGGGCAGAGCGTACCGCCATCAACGCGCCCATGCAGGGTACCGCCGCCGACATCATCAAGCGCGCCATGGTCAACGTGGATAACTGGCTGAGCGAGAGCGGCCTGGACGCGCGGGTGATCCTGCAGGTTCACGACGAACTGGTGCTTGAGGTGCGCGAGGACCTGGTTGAACAGGTCAAAGATGAAATTCGCCAGCACATGAGCAAGGCGGCGCAGCTGGATGTGCCGCTGCTGGTCGAAGCAGGAATTGGTGCGAACTGGGACGAAGCTCACTGATTGAGCCGGAAAAGCTGTGTAGGATCTGCGACGTGGTGACGCGGATCCTGGCAGCGCTGGCGCGCGCGGGGCTGGGCTTTCATGAAACTATCGCAAATAGTTTTCAGGGCTTCGGAACTAAACCAGTGAAGCGGAACTCAGAGTAACTGAATGGCTGGTGAAGCCTTTCGATGCTCCTATGTTGTGTTAAGTGTTGGCAGATATCTGGACCCCGCCCTAGCGGTCCGGACTTGGACCCCGAACTTCCCCCTCCCCATACGAAGTCCGGGGTTTTTTTTGCCCGCAATTTGGCCTGAGCCTGGGCGAAGCCCAGGCCATGCTCCGCGCTGCAGGCCTCAGGCCACTGGCTTGTCTTCCAGCTCCATCCAGCCCGCCAGCACCCGATAGGCCTCTTCGACGCCCAGGCGCTTGGGCGCCGAGAACAGCTGGATGGTGACGCCGTCGCCCCAGCCCTTGCGAATTTCCGATTGCACCTTCAACAAGGTGTTCTTGCCCGCGCCGTGGGTCAGCTTGTCGGCCTTGGTCAGCAGGATGTGCATCGGCATGCCGCTGGCCTTGGCCCAGTCGAGCATCATCTTGTCGAAATCGGTCATGGGGTGGCGCACGTCCATCATCAGGATGATGCCGCGCAAGCACTCACGGCTGCCCAGATAAGCTTCCAGGTGCTTCTGCCAGTGCTGCTTGAGCGGAATCGGCACCTTGGCATAACCGTAACCTGGCAGGTCGACCAAACGCCGTTCATCGTCCAGACTGAAGAAATTCAACAGCTGGGTGCGCCCGGGGGTTTTCGAGGTGCGCGCCAGGCTGGCGTGAGTCAGGGTGTTGAGGGCGCTGGATTTGCCGGCGTTGGAACGGCCCGCAAAGGCCACCTCGTAGCCCTGATCGTCCGGGCATTGTTCGACCTTGGCTGCGCTGAGGGCGAATTTGGCTTTCTGGCAGAGGCCGAGGATGGGGTTCTTGACTTGCATGGGATATCCGATGTGGGTGTTGCCAAAGCCTAGGCCGGCAAGCGGTGTCGTTTCCGTTTGGCTGACAGAAGTATATAATGCCCCAGTTTTTGTGTGCCCATTCTCCCAGCGAAGGGGAACGGGCATGGGGTGCCGAACTATAGCTTGCGCATCAGAACGCAGCGCGTCCCCCAACCCTGTCAGGTCGTTTCGCCTGGCGAAATGGCTGCTAGCTGTCGGTATGTTCCTGCCGTATTTCAGCGCACAGGCTACACAGGATGCCGAGGTGTTGTACAACCGCACGTGTGCGGCTTGCCACACCGGGCAATTGCCCCAGGCACCCAGGCAGGGTGACCGGGCAGCCTGGGAGCCAAGGCTGGCGCAAGGTATGGATGTACTCGTCCGGCATGTGACCCAGGGTTTCAAGGCTATGCCGCCGCGTGGATTGTGCATGGACTGCAGTGCCGAGGACTACCGTTTGGTCATCCTTTGGATGAGTGGCAGTCCCGATACATAACATTTCACCCTTAGCCGTG
The DNA here is from genome assembly GCF_947311875.1 of Pseudomonas sp. PARCl1. Classification (NCBI taxonomy): domain Bacteria; kingdom Pseudomonadati; phylum Pseudomonadota; class Gammaproteobacteria; order Pseudomonadales; family Pseudomonadaceae; genus Pseudomonas; species Pseudomonas sp. PARCl1. The sequence continues at coordinate 39,568 of NZ_CAMZMX010000023.1, read as the reverse complement.
TTGGATTAGCTGATGAACAAACTAGTCGTGAGTCTGCTGTTGACCCTGGGTGTCGCAGGTGCGGCCACTGCTGCGCAACCTATCAAAGGCGATGCCGCTGCCGGCCAGGCCAAGACGGCCGTCTGTGGCGCCTGCCACAACCCCGACGGCAACAGCCTGGCACCCAACTTCCCGAAACTGGCTGGCCAGGGCCAGCGCTACCTGGAAAAACAACTGCACGACATCAAGTCGGGCAAACGTACCGTGCTGGAAATGACCGGCATGCTGGCTGCTTTCAATGACCAGGACCTGGCCGATATCGCCGCCTACTTCGCCAGCCAGAAAGGCAGCGTGGGGGCTGCCGACCCCAAACTGGTCGAGCGCGGTCGCGCGCTGTTCAATGGCGGCGACCTGGAAAAAGGCATGCCCGCCTGCACCGGCTGCCACTCGCCCAATGGCGCGGGTATCGCCCTGGCCGGTTTCCCGCACTTGAGTGGGCAGCATGCCCAGTATGTGACCAAGCAGTTGACCGACTTCCGTGAAGGCAACCGCACCAACGACGGCGATGCCATGACCATGCGCACCATTGCCGGCAAGCTGAGCAACCACGATATCGAGGCATTGGCCAGCTATATCCAGGGCCTGCACTGACTGGCGGCGCAGTCCTGCAGGTGCTGCACATGCCTTCAGGGGCCTGGCATTAACTTTCAGTTAATGTTGCAGGCCAATGATGAAAGGGTGGCTGGGCTACCCTTTTTTCAGTGCGTAGCCGGTACACTACAGAACTCAAGCCCTTCCCGGCCTGTCTCAAGGCAGGTCGCGTAGTGGCGACCCATGATTGCTCAGGAGTAAAGCATGCGTAAACTGATTCTCAGCGCTGCGCTGGTCGCCGCCAGCGCATTCGGTATGACAGCGGTGCAGGCCGCAGAGCCTGCCACTGCCGGCAAGGAATATATCGAGCTGAGCAACCCTGTTCCGGTTTCCGTGCCTGGCAAGATCGAAGTGGTTGAGCTGTTCTGGTACGGCTGCCCTCACTGCTACCATTTCGAGCCGACGCTCAACCCTTGGGTCGAAAAACTGCCCAAGGATGTCAACTTCAAGCGCGTACCGGCCATGTTCGGTGGCCCATGGGATGCCCACGGCCAAATGTTCCTGACGCTCCAAGCCATGGGCGTTGAGCAGAAGGTGCACGCGGCGGTGTTCGATGCTATCCAGAACCAGCGCAAGCGCCTGACTGACCCGCAAGACATGGCCGACTTCCTCGCCACCCAGGGCGTGGACAAGGACAAGTTCCTCTCCACCTTCAACTCGTTCGCCATCCAGGGCCAGATCAAGCAGGCCAAGGAACTGGCGAAGAAGTACGAAATCACTGGCGTACCGAGCATGGTCGTCGACGGCAAGTACCGCTTCGACCTGGGTACCGCAGGTGGGCCCGAAGGCGTGCTGAATGTCGCCGACCAACTGATCGCCAAGGAGCGCGCCGCTAAGTAAGCGGCGTATCCCATGCCCCGCTTCAGAGCTACGCGTGGCATTGGCCTGCACCAGCCGCAGGTCAACGAGCATCACCTGCAGGCACCCGGCCTGCCGGACGATGGTCGCCTACGGCTGCTCAGCTTCAACATTCAGGTCGGCATCAGCACCGAGCGTTATCGGCATTACCTGACCCGTAGCTGGCAGCACCTGCTGCCGCATAACGGGCGCGCCGGCAACTTGCAGAAGATCGGCAAGCTGTTGAGCGATTTCGACCTGGTGGCCCTGCAGGAGGCCGATGGTGGCAGCCTGCGTTCCGGGTTCGTGAACCAGGTCGAGCATTTGGCGCAGCTGGGTGCCTTCCCCTACTGGTACCAACAGCTCAACCGCAACCTTGGGCGTTTTGCCCAGCACAGCAACGGCGTGCTCAGCCGCCTGAAGCCGCAATTGCTCGAAGACCACCCGTTGCCGGGCCCCGCCGGTCGCGGGGCAATTCTGGTGCGGTTCGGTGAAGGCGAGGATGCGCTGATCGTGGTGATGATGCACCTGGCCCTCGGCGCCAAGACCCGCGCCCTGCAGTTGGGCTATATCCGCGAGCTGATTGGCGGCTACCGCCACCAGGTGCTGATGGGCGACATGAACACCCACGCCACCGACCTGCTCGAGCACTCGCCCCTGCGTGACCTGGGCCTGGTGGCCCCGCAGGTCGAAGCTACCTTCCCCAGTTGGCGACCCCAGCGGTGCCTGGACCACATTCTGCTCAGTTCCAGCCTTACACTGGAGCGTGTCGAGGTGTTGGCCCAGCCTATTTCCGACCACCTTCCGGTGGCGGTAGAGATCCGATTGCCTGATGCATTGACTGTGGATACGCTGCCGGCCTTGAGCTGAATCAGCCAAGGCGTCGCACGCCCTCAAGTGTTGGGCGTGCGCGCCGACAGCGTGTAATCAGACAGCCCCAGATGTATCACCCGTCGCGGATCCAGGCATGACCGAAGAAGCCGAGCGCTGGAAAGAAAAATACCTCAAAGCCATCGAGCAGCAAGAAAAGCTCGAACGTCGTTGGGACGCCCGTCTCGACTTGCTGCGCCGTGGCCTGGTGCGCAGTACCCTGGCTGCCGAAGGCAGTGACAAGGTGGTCGACGCGTGCATGAAAGAGATGCGCGAGGTCATTCGCAGCGACAACATGGATGCTGGCCTTGCCGGGCTGATTCCGCGCCTGGAGAAGGCGGTGCTGGATTCGGAGCAGCGCCGCGAAAACCGCATGAACCAGGTTGGCGATGCCCTGGCTGCACTGGTGGGCCAATTACAGAACCTGCCGCTGCCTGGTGATATTGCCCGGCCGCTGAAAAAGCTGGCGAAGAAGCTCGATGGGGGCGTTACCCAGTCACGCGACCTGCCGCCATTGCTGGGTGAGCTGAGCGGTTTGCAGGGGCGTGCGCTGGCCGCCTTGGGCAAGCCGGGTGAAGAAACCCGCCCCGGTTTTCTGCAGCGGTTGTTCGGCAGCCGCGATGACGATGCCCAAGCGGAGCCGGCGCTTGTGCCCGAAGCGGTGCCGGGTGCCCAGGCTCCACCGCACGCAGCGCCACCCAGCCCCGATGCCGACCCGAATGTTGATATCGATGCGTTGCAACCGTTGCCAGCACCTGCTGCACCGGCGGCCGAGTTGCCCGCAGCGCCCGAGCCAGCGCCAGAAGCAGCTGGCCCCGCGCTGATCGATGCGGCCGAAATACCCGCATCGCCAGTGCCGCAGCCAGATGAAGCGCCTGCTGCCGAACACGTGGTCAGCCAGCTGCTGCCGGAGCCTGCACCGCTAGCGGAAATGGAACCAATGTTCGGCGAAGACGGCCCTTATGCCCTCCCCGACGCGGTGGAGCCGCCGTACAGTCAGGTCGCTGCACACATCGAGCAAACCTTGCTCGGCCTGCTCGACGACCTCAGCCTGCCCGAGCGGCACAAGGCCCAGGCACTGGAGATGCGTGCGCGGGTGGCCCGCGGCCTGAACTGGTATGAGCTGATCCCGGTACTGGATGACCTTGCAGTGCTGATGCTGGCGATCACTGACAGTGGCCAGCATGAATTTGAAACCTACTTGCAGCAGCTCAACGAGCGCCTGGAGGGGTTCCAGAGCCATCTGCATGAAGCCAGCGCCGGCCATGCCGACAACAGCAGTGCCGCCCGCGCGCTGGACACCCAGTTGCGCGAGCACGTAGACGGGTTGCAGAGCAGCGTGCAAGGTGCCGCCGATGTCGACAGCCTCAAGCACATCCTGGAGAACCGCCTGGAAGGCTTGTTGGTGACCATGGACGAGCACAAGCACGAGCGTGATCGCCGCGAGCAGGAACTGGCCAACCGCCTGCAGGGGTTGTCGGAGCGTGTGGCAAGCATGGAGCACGAGGCACTCGGTTACCGCGAACACTTGGAAGAGCAGCGGCAAAAGGCCCTGCTCGACCCGCTCACCGGTCTGCCCAACCGGGCGGCCTGGAGCGAGCGGGTGGAACGGGAAATGCTCGAATGGCAGGCCCAGGGCGGCCATCTGGCAATGGCGATCCTCGACCTTGACCATTTCAAGCGCATCAATGACAGCTATGGGCACCTGGCCGGGGACAAAGTGCTGAAGATCGTTGCCGGCCAGTTGCGCAAGTGCTTGCGCGGCCGTGACTTCATAGCCCGGTTCGGTGGCGAAGAGTTTGTCCTGTTGCTGCCGCAGACGGCCCCGCCGGCGGCTGCGCAAGCCGCTGAACTGCTGCGGGCGACCATCGAGGCCTGCCCGTTCCACTTCAAGGGTGAACGGGTGGTGATCACCACCTCCATCGGGTTGGCGGCGTTCCGCGCTGGCGAGCGCGCAGACCAGGTGCTCAAGCGCGCCGACACCGCGTTGTACCGGGCCAAGGAACTCGGGCGTAATCGCGTGGAACAAAACTGATGGGCAGCCACTGACTCGCGGCAAACATTGCTGCTGGCGAGCACGTTATACTGTAGCGCTCTTACGCCGAGGCCTCCGACGTGCTTTCCACGCTGAAAAAAACCCTGATCACCTTTCTGCTGTTCACCGTCGCCGGTTGCTCCACGGGCCTGCGCATCGACCGCAGCCACCCTTCGGCGAACCAGGACAACCGTATCCAGTTCGTTGTTTTGCATTACACCAATGCCTCGCTGGAACGCTCGCTGGCATTGCTCACCCACGGTGAGGTCAGTAGCCATTACCTGATTGGTGATGGCCCGGCGACGGTGTACCAGTTGGTGGACGAGAGCCGTCGCGCCTGGCATGCCGGTGACAGCCAGTGGCAGGGGCGCACATGGCTGAATTCGTCGTCCATCGGCATCGAAATCGTCAACCCAGGCTTTGCCGACACACCCAACGGGCGGGTCTGGTACCCCTATAGCGAGGCGCAGATCCAGGCGCTGATCGCGTTGCTCAAGGACATCGTCAAACGTAACAATATCGAGCCCCGGCATATCATTGGCCACAGCGATATCGCCCCATTGCGCAAGCTTGACCCGGGCCCTTTGTTCCCGTGGAAACGCCTGGCCGATGCTGGGTTGGGGGTCTGGCCAGATGCCAACGCCGTGGCGCAGCAACAAGCGTACTTCAACGTCAACCCGCCCAGCGTTGGCTGGTATCAGCAGGAGCTGGCGCGGTTTGGTTATCAGATCGAGCAAACAGGCGTGCTCGATGTAGCCACCCGGCATGTCATCGCTGCCTTCCAGATGCGCTTCCGCCCGCAACGTTTCGACGGCATGCCGGATGCGCAGACGGCGGCCATGCTGCAGGTGCTCAACCGGACCCGTTGACTGTCACCAGGCCGCGCGCGGTGACAGGGGCGTTGCCCGTGCTGGCCGGGGCCTGGCATGGGCAAGCGAAGCGCTAAACGGCGCAGGTGATTACTGATTCAGTTGCTATACCTTAGTTATCAACTGGATGCCGTCCATGTCGTCTGCCATTGGCTTGCTGCGTCAAATTTTCTACCGTCCCTGGATGCTCGCCACGCTGGCAGCACTGGCCAGCGCCGCCCTGTTGCTTTCTGCCAGCGTCGGCATCGCCCTGCAGCAGCTGAAACAGAGCGAAACCGAGCAGATGAACGCCCAGGGCGAGCGTTTTCTCGAGCGCCTGGAGCAGGTATTCGGCCAATTGCGCGAGGGTGTCGACCAGTTGCAGGCACAGCCGCTGCGTGGATGCAGCCCGGCCATGTTGGCCGCCTTGCAGCAGGTGGGCTTGAGTTCGCGGTTCATTTACGAAGCGGCCTACGTGGACGGCAATGTCGCCTGTTCAAACCGGGGTAACGAGCGCGCGTTCGTGCCCTTGCGGCCGCCGGACATCAAGGGGCCGGTCTACAGCTACTGGCTCAACACCACCACCGAGCCGAACGAGAACCTCGCCGCGCTGATGCTCGGCCGGGGCAGGTTCCTGGTCTCGACCTCACGTGGGCACCTGACCGATGTGGTCGACCTGCCACCGGGTGGCAGCCTGGTGGTAGTTCTCGACAACGGTGCCCGCGCCATTCCGGTCCTGGGCCCGCCACCGGTATGGCCGCCGCCCTCGGCCTGGTCGCATAGCCACAAGTCGCTGCTCGAACTCAGTGACCGCCTGATCTACCGCATGCCAACCAAGTCGCCTGACTACCAACTGGTGCTGATCGCCCCGCGTGTCAGCTTGCCCCTGCGCATGAACGGCATGCTCTGGCTGTTGTTCCCGGGTAGCGTATTGGCCGCCTGCTTCATCGGCTGGCTGGTGTTGCAGCTGATCTTGCAGCGGCGCTCGATGAGCTCAGAGCTGCAGGGTGCACTGCGCCGTGGCGAGCTGCAGGTGCTCTACCAACCGATCATCGAGCTTGGCAGCCGGCGTTGTGTGGGCGCCGAGGCCCTGGTGCGCTGGCGCCGCCCGGACGGTACCTTGACCAGCCCCGACCTGTTCATACCGCTGGCGGAAGACACCGGGCAGATCCGCCAGATCACGGACTTCGTGCTGCAACGTGTGCTTGAACAACTTGGGCCGTTGCTGCGTTCGCACCCCAACCTTTATATCTCGATCAACCTGGCGGCTTGCGATGTGATGGAGCCGCGCATCGGCCGAGTATCGGCGCGCCTGCTGGCGTTGCACCGGGTGGCGCCCAGCCAGATTGCCTTCGAGGTGACCGAGCGGGGTTTGATCGACGTGGTAGTGGCCCGCGAAAATCTGCAGGCACTGCGCGCCGCAGGGCATCAGGTGCTGATCGACGATTTTGGTACTGGCTATTGCAGCCTGGCTTACCTGCAGACGTTGCCGGTGGACTGCCTGAAGATCGACAAGGCGTTCATAGACGCTCTTGGCCATGATGCCGCCAGCAGTGGCGTTGCCCCACACATCATTCGCATGGCCCACGACCTCCACCTGCGGGTGATTGCCGAAGGTATCGAGAGTGAGGACCAAGCGGCGCTGTTGAGCGGTGAAGGGGTCAACTACGGCCAGGGCTGGCTATTTGCCCGGCCGTTGACGGCCAGGCAGTTTGCCCAGATGGTCACACGCGGGCATCTGCCGCGACGACCCGCGTAGGGTGTAGGCGTGCGTCAGACTGGCAATGCCATATAGAACTGCGTGCCCTGCCCCGGCCGCGAAAAAACGCCCATGCGCCCGCCATGCAGTTGCACGATCTCCTTGCACAGCGCCAGGCCCAGCCCCGCCCCACCTTTTTTGCGGCCAACCTGCACGAAGGGCTCGAAAATGCGCCCTTGCTGGCCGTAGGCGATGCCTTCGCCGTTATCCTCGACACTGATGATCACCCGCTCCGCATGGCGGCGGGCGTGCAAGCGGATGCGCCCGCCCTTGGGGGTATGGCGGATGGCGTTGTGCAGCAGGTTGTCCAGCACCCGATCAAGTTGCGCGGGGTCGGCTTGGATGCGCGGCAGTGGCTGCTCCAGGTCGCTGACCAACTCGATCTGCTTGTGCGCAGCCTGGTCGGCAACCCGCAGTTGTGCCCGCTCCACCAGCTCGTCGATGGCACAGGGAGCCAGCTCCAGTTTCTGTAGCCCGCTTTGATAGCGCGAGAAGTTGAGCAGGTCGTTGATCAGTTGGGTAAGGCGCTGCATTTCTTCGCCGATGGTTTCCAGCAAGTCATTCTCCCGCGCTTCTGGCGGGAACTTGACGCGCTCGCGCAACAGGCCGAAGGCCATGTGCATGCCGGTAACGGGCGTACGCAACTCATGGGAGGCGCGCAGCACGAATTCACTGCGCACACGCTCGAAGGCGCGCTGCTCGGTTACGTCGTGCAGCACCATCACTGCGCCAAGAATCGGCCCCTGTGGGTGGCTGACCGGGGTCAGGCTGTAGGTAAGCAGGCGCGATTCTTCATCCACCTCCATGTTCAGGTCGTCTGGTGGCCGGTCCAGGCTGCCGCCCCGCAGCACTTGGCGCAGCTGCTGTTCCAGCTCTGGCCGTTGCAACGCTTCGGCAAGGCTGCTGCCTACCCGGCTGTCATTCCAGCCCAGCTGGCGCTGGGCTACCGGGTTGAGGTGTTCCAGCCGGCCCTGGCGGTCGATGATCAACAGGCCATCGTCGATGCTGTCCAGCACCGCCTGCAAGCGTTGCTGGCCGGCCAGCAGCTCGTCGACGTTGGTGGCCTGGTGCTTGCGCAAGGCATCGGCCATCAAGCCGAAGCGGCGGGTGAGCTGGTTGAGTTCGGCCGCCTGGGTGACTGGCAGGGTGACATCGAAATTGCCCTTGCCCAACTGGTCGGCGGCCGTGGCCAGCGCCTCGATCGGCTGGCCGAAGCGCCGCGCGATGTTGTGCGCACTGATAAAGCCGAGTACCAGCACCACCAGGCCCATCAAGCCCAGCACACCGCTGACCAGCAAGGCGCGGTCACGGCTGCGCTCCTCGCTGCGGGTAATCAGGTCCAGGGCCTGCCTGTGGGAGTCGATCAGGTCGGTGCGGACCTGATTGAATGCAGCGCCCAGCGGCTGGTCCACACCCATGCTGCGGGCAGGGGCCGGGCTGTCGCGGTAAGCCTGGAGGAAGGCTTGATAGTTGCTGTTGGCTTTGCTGAAACCGGTGCGCTCGCCGCCTTGCTCCAGCCCCTTGGCCAGAAGGGACTGGAAGTTGTCCTGCAGCGATCGCAGGTTTTCCGGGGCGGTGTCGTCATCCAGAATCAGGTTCAACTGCTCGCCAAGGTTCTGCCGCAGCTTGAGCCCCACCTCCAAGGAGTGGGTGGTGTCGCGCACCAGTTGCTGTTGCATCGTGGCCATCTGCAGAACACTGACCAGGCCCAGCAGCAGACCGAGCAGCGCCACGGTGACCAGTGCCGAGATACTGAGGAAAAGCCGCGTGCGCAGCTTCATGGGTGGCCATTTCATAAGTTGTATTGCTTGCGTTTGCGGTACAGGGTGGAGGCGTCGATGCCCAAGGTCTTCGCGGCCTGGTCCAGGGTGTCGCTGGCGGCCAGTACGGCACCGATGTGCGCACGCTCCAACTCGTCGAGGCTAAGCGCGGCGCCAACGCGTGGGGCGTTGCCAGCCGGCTGCTCACCCATGCCCAGGTGGCTGATTTCTACCCGCTCTTGCGGGCATATGATGCTGGCTCTTTCCACTACGTTGCGCAATTCGCGAATGTTGCCGGGCCAGCGGTAGTTGAGCAGCGCCGCGCGGGCTTCTTCACTGAAGCCGCGTGCTGGCCGGGAATACTCCTTGACGAAACGGGCGAGGAAGCGGTCGGCGAGGGTCAGAATGTCCTCGCTGCGCTCGCGCAGGGGCGGTAGGTGCAGGGTGATGACGTTCAGGCGGTAGAGCAGGTCTTCGCGGAAGCGGCTTTCGCGCACCATCTCTTCAAGGTTGAGGTTGGTGGCAGCCAGGATGCGCACGTCCGCCCGGCGGGTAACCGGGTCACCCACGCGCTCGTATTCCTTGTCCTGAATGAAGCGCAGCAGCTTGGGCTGCAAGGTCAGTGGGAAGTCGCCGATCTCGTCGAGGAACAGCGTGCCGCCGTCAGCCTGGCTCACCCGCCCAAGCGTGCTTTCACTGGCGCCGGTGAAGGCGCCGCGGGTATGGCCGAACAGCTCGCTCTCCATCAGCTCCGCATTCAGCGACGGGCAGTTGATGGTCACACAGGCTTTGCGTGCACGCTTGCTCCAGCCATGAATGGCGCGGGCCAGCTCGCCTTTACCGGTGCCGGACTCGCCGAGGATGAGGATGTTGGCGTCAGTGGTCGCGACCTGGCGGGCGGTTTCCAGCACGGCCATCATCGCCGGGCTGTGTGAGTCGAGGCCGTCCTTGGGTTTGCGTACTTCACCTTCCAGCGCTTCGAGGCGGGCCGAGAGTTGCCGCACTTCCAGTTGCTTGGCGGTGGCCAGGCGCAGTTGGTCTGGGCTGCAGGGCTTGACCAGATAGTCGGCGGCACCCGCCTGGATGGCGTCCACTGCCGTGTCGATTGCCGAGTGCGCGGTAACGATCACCACGCGCATCCAGGGCGCCTGAATGCGCATCTGCGCCAGTACATCAAGTCCGTTGTCCTCACCCAGGCGCAAATCCAGGAAGCACAGGTCGAACACCTGGCGCTGCAACAGGCTCTCGGCCTGGGCGGCGCTATTGGCGGTGGCCACGCTGTAGCCCTCGTCCTCCAGGCAATAGCGGAAAGTGCGCAGGATCGCGGACTCGTCATCCACCAGCAGAATGCGGCCTTGGTTGTCCTGGGCTGATTCCATTTCCTGCGCTCCTTAAGGGTAGATCTTTATTTAGTGTGGGAAAAATCGGGCAAGTTGCATGGTCAATTCTGAAGGATTCTGTCCTTTGCATGCTAGCCAATGGCTAAACGACGCCTTCAGGCCCCATTTCCCGGTGCTTTGCTTAGAGGCATAGGGTGGCACATTGGTTGCGATGATTTTCAGCTTTTGCCTACAAAAGGAGGTAACGCCATGACCTTTGCCCTACGCAGCGCTGTGTTAGCAGCCGCTTTGCTTCCCGTGTTCACCCCCGCTCTCGCGGACCCCGTGCATGACGCCCGGCTTGAAGGGGCGCTGCAAACGGCGTTGTCGCTAAACCGCATGCTCAACCCGTTCCGTATCAAAGTCGAGGTAGACGGCAAACAGGCGCGGCTTTCCGGCGAGGTAGAAAACGAGGTGGAGCGCCGGTTGGCCGAAGACGTGGCCTTGGCTACCCGAGGTGTCGAGCAGGTCGATAACCAACTGCAGGTCAACGCTGAACTGGTCGAGCGCCCGCTCGAGCTGCGGGCCTATGCCCAGCGCCTGGAGGACGCCACCCTGGCAGCGGTGATCCGTGCGCGGTTGCTGTGGAGCCGTACCACCGAGAAGGCTGCAATCGAAGTGCAAAGCAGCGAGGGCGTGGTGACCTTGCGGGGTAAAGTCGACAGCGCCGAGGCCAAGGAGCTGGCGGGCGTGGTGGCGCGCACAACCGATGGCGTGCACATGGTGAACAATCTTGTCAGCCTCGACAGCGCTGCCATGGCCAAAGCGCGGGAAACCCCTGTGGGGACACCAAGCGGCCCGCAGCCAAGCGACCCCTGGATCATCGACAAGATCCAGAGTAGCTACCGCTACAGCCGCAACCTTGATGGGCTGAACCTCAAAGTGGCCAGTGAAGAGGGCATGGTGCGGTTGTCCGGCGAGGTGGTCAGTGCGGAGCAAAAAACCATTGCCGTGGAAATGGCCCGGCAGATCATTGGCGTGCGGGGGGTGGATGCCGATCTGCTGAAGGTCGCGACCAAGGTCGAAGGCTGATCGTGCAATTCGCACGACCCCAGCATGGCCATCGTGCAGGATACGTCCTGATACGCCTGTGGCCAAATTGTTAAGTTATTGTTTTTAAAGGATTTTTATTTATTTATGAGGCTGGCATGCAGGCTGCAATTACCTGTTCAGGTTTGAACAAAAATTACAGCAGGAGGAGCCGGCATGAATCGCCAGTCCGTCAACCACTCGCAAGTCGCCACTCTGTCACTGCGCCACCTGGTGTCGGTAGGGATCGCACTGGTTTTGACCTTGGCTGCCGGCCTCTTCTACTACAGCTGGCAAACAGCGCGTCTGGCCGACCAGGTGGCTGCACAGACAGCTCTGCTGAGCCAGATCCAGTCGACCCGGGCCAACAGTTTCGTCAAGGCGGCGGACCCGTTGCCCTCCCAGGGCAAGGCGGCATCGCCGGCCACTCTGGAACACGTCGTGCCTCAAGACCGCTGGGTGTTCTAAGGCGGACCGTTTGAAGTTTTGAAAAAGAAAGGAGAAACACCATGCTGAGCTGGGCTATCACTTTCCTCATCATCGCCATTGTCGCTGCCGTTCTGGGCTTCGGTGGTATCGCCGGCGCTGCTACAGGTATTGCGAAGATCCTGTTCATTGTCTTCCTGGTCCTGTTTGTAGCCTCCTTCTTCTTTGGACGCGGTCGAGGTTGACAATGAGCAGGAAGCTACACACTGCCCTGGCTGCTGCCCTGCTGATGGGTAGCAGTGCAGCGGCACTGGCTGCCAATGATGGCCAGGTCCGTGCCAACCAGCTGCTGGGTTCGGACCCGGAATACCGGGAAACCTGGCAGGACACGATCAAAGGCGAGGAGCGCCTGCCCGATTGGGTGGTCAACCTCACTGGCAGCTCGGAGCAGCAAATGTCTGCTGTTACGGAAGATGGCGACGAGTACTTGGTCGGCCCCCTGTGCGAGGCCCAGGACAAGTGCACCTACAAGCGCCTGATCGTTGCGTTCAGCTGGGACAAGGATGATGCCTACGGCATGCTCGTGGAGGTGCCTGAAGGCTTGCCCAAGGACAAGTCGCCAACCCGGCATGCGCAGTACCGCTGGCTGGGCAAGCCGGATGACGGCATGAAGACGATGCTGCAGGAGCAGCTCAAGCGTGACCCGAATTGGTACTGAGCCGTGGTTGCCAGTGCCGGTGAGTGGTCACCCACTGACACGAAATAGAAGCTGAACCTTTGTAGCGTTCAGCCTTCTATGATGCGCCGCCCCGAGGAGGGGTTGCACATGACCAAGGGGCCGGGCTGTTCTGGTTGAGACATGATCGGAGTGGCCTAGGGGTACAGGGAGTGCCTCCAGCGTTGGGCCGGGTCAGGAACGGCGGAATCGGAAGCTTCAGGTCGGCGGTATCGCTGGGATACCCAAGCCGACCTGACTTCCGAGGAGCCACGTAGGAAATGCCTCTTTCCTTGCGCGTGTTCTTCCCCGAGACACATTTTGTCTCGACCGTACATCAAATTTTTTCCCTCCGTATCGACTCCCTCACCTGTGGCATTTCGGCCATTCGGATTGTCGAACGCGTCATATTTGTCACTTCTTTTTAGAGTGCCAGATCCGCCTGAATATGGCTGTCTCGTCTTGTTCGGGATCCCGAACGTTATAAATCAACGACTTACAAACCTACCTCGTCGGTCGAAAACGGTATGCATAACCTGCATGGGGTATGCGCTTCAGGCATTAGATTTCCCCCCCTGCCATCGCAATAGTTGCCGCCTTTTTCGCTGGCCAGGGCGCCCTGTCGCTCGCCTGCGGTGTCCTTACATAACGTCGCCGGACGGAAACCGTTATTGCGTGTGACTTGGCCAAGGGCTCTGTCACGCCTGTTTCCACCCGGTGTCATGACCACTAGAACAAAGGGTAAAGACATGAAGAAGGCAAAACTGAGCCTCGCCTGGCAGATCGTCATCGGTCTGGTGCTGGGTGTTGCAATCGGCGCGCTGCTGAACCACTTCAGTGCAGAAAAGGCCTGGTGGATCAGTAACGTCCTCCAGCCCGCCGGTGACATCTTCATTCGCCTGATCAAGATGATCGTCGTCCCGATCGTGATTTCGTCGCTGATCGTGGGTATCGCCGGGGTTGGCGATGCGAAGAAACTGGGCAGCATTGGCCTGAAGACCATCATCTACTTCGAGGTGGTGACCACGATCGCCATCGTCGTCGGCCTGGTGCTGGCAAACCTGTTCCACCCCGGTGCCGGTATCGACATGAGCACGCTGGGTACCGTGGATATTTCCAAGTATCAGGCGACCGCGGCCGAAGTGCAGCATGAGCACGCCTTCATCGAGACCCTGCTCAACCTGATCCCGTCGAACATCTTCGCAGCGCTGATGCGTGGCGAAATGCTGCCGATCATCTTCTTCTCGGTCATGTTCGGGCTGGGGCTGTCGAGCCTGCAGGCAGAGCTGCGTGACCCGCTGGTACGTACCTTCCAGGCCGTATCGGAAACCATGTTCAAGGTCACCCACATGATCATGAACTACGCACCGATCGGTGTGTTCGCCCTGATCGCCGTGACTGTCGCCAACTTCGGCTTCAGCTCGCTGCTGCCGCTGGCCAAGCTGGTGCTGCTGGTGTACTTCGCCATTGCCTTCTTCGCCTTCATGGTACTGGGCCTGGTGGCTCGCCTGTTTGGCTTCTCGGTGATCAAGATCATGCGCATCATGAAAGATGAGCTGATCCTGGCCTACTCCACTTCCAGTTCGGAAACCGTGCTGCCACGGGTGATCGAGAAAATGGAGAAGTACGGTGCACCAAAGTCGATCTGCTCGTTCGTGGTACCGACCGGCTACTCCTTCAACCTCGACGGTTCGACCCTGTACCAGAGCATTGCGGCGATCTTCATTGCCCAGCTGTACGGTATCGACCTGTCGTGGAGCCAGCAGCTGCTGCTGGTGCTGACCCTGATGGTCACGTCCAAAGGTATTGCTGGTGTGCCAGGCGTTTCGTTCGTGGTACTGCTGGCCACCCTCGGCAGCGTGGGCATTCCGCTGGAAGGCCTGGCCTTCATCGCCGGCGTCGACCGCATCATGGACATGGCCCGCACCGCGCTGAACGTGATCGGCAACGCCCTGGCGGCATTGGTCATCTCACGTTGGGAAGGCATGTACGATGCGGCCAAGGGTGAGCAGTACTACGTCTCGCTCATGGCTGACAAACAGCAAACTGCGGTGGTTGGCGAAGCGGCCAAGCGCTGAGTTCATACCCCGCTGTACAAAAAGCCCCGACCCGTCGGGGCTTTTTGTTGTCTGTGATGTTGCGCGGCCGCGGTCTGCAGCCTTGCGCCCCGATACGCTATCATTCGGGCACTTTTCTGGGGGAACACACGGATGCTCAATGGCCTTTGGCTCGGCTTTTTCCTGGTGGCGGCAGTGTCCGCCCTGGCCCAATGGCTGATAGGCGGCAACGCGGGCATTTTTGCGGCCATGGTCGAGAGCATCTTTGCCATGGCCAAGCTCTCGGTCGAGGTGATGGTGCTGCTGTTTGGCACTCTGACCCTGTGGCTGGGCTTTCTCAAAATTGCCGAAAAGGCCGGCATCGTCGAATGGCTGGCCAAGGTACTGGGCCCGTTGTTTGCGCGCTTGATGCCGGAAGTACCACCCGGCCACCCGGCACTGGGCCTGATCACCATGAACTTCGCGGCCAACGGCCTGGGGCTGGACAACGCCGCCACACCGATTGGCCTCAAAGCCATGCGCGCGTTGCAGGAGCTGAACCCCAGCAGCACCACGGCGAGCAACGCGCAGATCCTGTTCCTGGTGCTCAACGCCTCTTCGTTGACCCTGCTGCCTGTGACCATCTTCATGTACCGCGCCCAGCAAGGCGCGCCCGACCCGACCATGGTGTTCCTGCCGATCCTACTGGCCACCAGTGTCTCGACCCTGGTCGGGCTGTTGTCGGTGGCCGTCATGCAACGCCTGCGTTTGTGGGACCCGGTCGTACTTGCCTACTTCATCCCCGGTGCGCTGCTGCTGGGTGGCTTCATGGCCTTCCTGGGCACATTGTCGGCAGCGGCACTGGCCAGCTTGTCGTCGATCCTGGGTAACTTGACGCTGTTTGGCGTGATCCTGCTGTTCGTGGTGATCGGTGCGTTGCGGCAGGTGAAGGTATATGAAGCCTTTGTCGAGGGCGCCAAAGAGGGCTTTGACGTCGCCAAGAACCTGCTGCCCTACCTGGTGGCCATGCTGGTGGCTGTGGGCGTGCTGAGAGCCTCGGGCGCGCTGGAATTGGCGTTGGACGGTATTCGCCATGCGGTCAACTGGCTGGGCCTGGACACGCGCTTCGTCGAAGGCCTGCCGACAGCGTTGGTCAAGCCGTTCTCCGGGAGCGCGGCGCGGGCAATGCTGATCGAGACCATGCAGAGCCAAGGGGTGGACAGCTTCCCTGCCCTGGTGGCGGCAACCATCCAGGGCAGTACCGAGACGACTTTCTATGTGCTGGCGGTGTATTTCGGCGCGGTGGGCATCCAGCGTGTGCGGCATGCGGTGGGGTGTGCGCTGCTGGCCGAGTTCTCTGGTGTAGTGGCAGCCATCTGCGTGTGTTACTGGTTCTTTGCCTGAACGATCTGCAGGCCTGCACCGCATCAACGGGTAAACACTAGCGGGTTGTGCTGCTGCCTGCCTGGGCAATCGCCCACTCGACCACCTGCCCGGTGAGTAGATCGCACGCTTGGCCAAACCCGGCCACTACCCCGGCTACTTGCTTGTCTGCCAGCGGCTGGCGGACCTCGAAGCGCTTGCTGGCGAGGATACGCTGAGTGCGGCCTTGCACCAGCCGTGCGTCATAGCGGATCACCACCTCCACGGTGCCGTCCGCGCGGTATTCGCTCTGGAACGCCTGCAACTCGCCAGCCAGCTCGTAGTCAGCCTGCAAATTGCTGTCGTCGGCGCTCAGGCGCTGCACCTGCCCGTCGCGCTGGAAGCCGTCGAGCAGCCGGTTGCGCAGCAGCATCGGGGCCGGATCGCTCCAGCGCGCGCCCTTGTAGCTGCTGACCACATTGCCCTGCGGGATGACCGCAATCCGTGGGCCGGCCAATACCTCGCTGGCCAGCGGTTTGTTCAGGCGCAATGACCAGTCCAGCGGCGGCGCGCTGCGGCTGACCTGGTTGACGGGCAAGCGATACAGGTCCACAGGCTCGCTCGTGGGCAGGATCGAGCAGGCGCTGGCCAGCCCAATCGTGACCGCCAAAGCCACTAAGCGCAGCGACGATTTCATGGCTGGAACTCCTTGTTGTTGTCGCGGCCGAGCAGGTAGCCGCTGGGGTCTGCTTCCAGTTGCCGGGAAATGCTTTTGAGTGCGTTGAGGGTTTCGCGCAGTTCGCGGATGGCCGGGGTCAGCTGGTTCAGGCCCTGGGCGCCGTCGCCGATGGCTTCGCTGTTGTCCTTCAGCAGGCTGTTGATGGTGGCAGTGCTCTGCGCCAACGACTGCATGGCTTGCTCGGCGCTGCCGATGGCCTGCTTGCCCTCGGTGCCCAGCAAGCCATTGGCATTGCGCATCAGCACCTGGGTTTCGGCCAGGGTCGCGCTGGCCTGCTTGCCTACCTGGACCAGTTGCTCGATAGCCTGGCTGATGCTGCCATGCTCCCCGGCGAAGGCGCCGGTGGTCTTGTCGAGGTTGGCCAAGGTATTGCTGAGGTGGTCGATGTTGCCCTCGGAGAACATCTGGTTGGCGTTGTGCAGCAGCAAGTTGATGTTGGTCACCAGGTCGCTGCTGTCATTGAGCAGGCGCGAGATGGGCGATGGCGAGGCGATGATCACCGGCAGCTTGCCGTCTTTGCCTTTCAGCTCGGGGCTCTGTGGGGTACCGCCGCTGAGCTGGATGAACGAGTTGCCGGTCACCCCGGCCAGGGTCAGCTTGGCCTGGGTGTCTTCTTTGACTGGGGTATCGCCGCTAAGGCGCACCCGTGCCAATACCCGACGCGGGTCTTTAGGGTCCAGGCGCAGGGTGGAAACGTCACCCACCTTGATCCCGTTGTACTGCACCGGGCTGCCACGAGACAGGCCGGAAACTGCCTCGTTGAACACGACTTCGTAGTCCTTGAACGCATCGTCGACGCTGGACTTGGTCAGCCACAGGCCGAACAGCATGGCACCGGCTACCACCAGGACGGTGACCAGGCCGATAAGAACGTGATGGGCTCGGGTTTCCATTGCTCAGCGCTCCTGGCCAGTGCGGGTGGCGGCCTGTTCGGCTGCGCGCCCGCGTGGGCCGTGAAAGTATTCTTGGATCCAGGCGTCGTTGGTCTGTTCGACCTCGGCCAATGGGCCGGCCACCAGGACCTTTTTCTGCGAGAGTACGGCGATGCGGTCGGTGATGGTGTACAGGGTGTCGAGGTCGTGGGTGATCAGGAACACCGACAGGCCGAGCGCATCGCGCAGGGTGAGGATCAACTGGTCGAAGGCCGCAGCGCCGATCGGGTCCAGGCCTGCGGTCGGCTCGTCGAGGAACAGTATGTCCGGGTCCAGGGCCAGGGCCCGGGCCAGCGCTGCGCGCTTGATCATGCCCCCCGACAAAGAAGCAGGGTACTTGTCGGCCGCCGAGATCGGCAGCCCGGCCAATGCCAGCTTTACCCCGGCCAGGTGCTCGGCATCGGCGCGGGATAACCCGGCATGCTCGATCAGTGGCAGGGCAACGTTCTCGGTCACTGTCAGGGAAGAGAACAGCGCGCCCTTCTGGAACAGTACGCCAAAACGCCGTTCGACCAATGAGCGCTGCGTTTCGCGCAGGCCGGCCAGGTCCTGGCCGAACACCTTGATCTGCCCTTCGTTGGGGCGGCGCAGGCCGATGATACTGCGCAGCAGCACGGACTTGCCGCTACCAGACCCGCCCACCACGGCAAGGATCTCGCCGCGGTACAGGTCCAGGTCGAGGTTTTCATGCACCACTTGCCGGCCAAAGCGGTTACAGATGCCGCGGGCTTCGATCACGCTCTCACGTCGGTTCACCAGCCCATCTCCATGAAGAACAGCGCGGCCACCGCGTCGAGCACGATAACCACGAAGATCGACTGCACCACGGCCGAAGTCGTGTGTGCACCGACCGACTCGGCGCTGCCGCTGACCTTGAAGCCTTCCAGGCAGCCAATGGCGGCAATCAGAAAGGCAAAGAACGGCGCCTTGGCCAGGCCGACCAGAAAGTGCTGCACGCCAATATCGCTTTGCAGCAATGACAGGAACATGGCCGGCGAAATGCCCAGCGACAGGGCGCACACCACGGCCCCGCCGACGATGCCGCAAAGCATGGCGACGAACGTGAGCAGCGGCAGGGTAATCAGCAGCGCCAGCACCCGGGGTACCACCAGCAGTTCCATTGGGTTGAGGCCCAGGGTGCGGATCGCGTCTATTTCCTCATTGGCTTTCATCGAGCCGATCTGCGCGGTAAATGCGCTGGCGGTGCGGCCGGCCATGAGGATGGCGGTGAGCAACACGGCGAACTCGCGCAGGAACGAGAACGCCACCAGGTCGACGGTGAACACCGTTGCGCCGAAGTCGGCCAGCACCGTGGCGCCAAGGAAGGCCACCACGGCACCCACCAGAAAGGTCAGCAAGGCCACGATTGGCGCGGCATCCAGCCCTGTCTGTTCGATGTGGGCGACGACCGGGGTGATGCGCCAGCGGTGTGGCTGTAGGGCACGGCGTAGCAGCGTTTCGAGGATGACGCCGATGAAGCCGAGCAGTTGCATGCTGTCTTGCCACAGGGTGCCGACGGCGCAGCCTATACGCTCCAGCAGCAACAGCAGCACGTTGCGCTCGGGCTTCTTGACCGGGATGCAGTAGTCCTGGACCGATTGGTAGACATTCTTCAGCAGCGCCCGGCTGGCTTCCGGCAGGTCGTGGGTGCAGCGCGACAGGCGCTCGGTGCCGAGCAGTTCGGCCAGCAGCGACGCACCGGCCGTGTCCAGGCGCCCCAGCTGGCTGAGGTCGGCGACGGTGTCGGGGGTGTATTGCGCACGCAGCCGCTCGCTGTCGCGTTTCAGGCTGGCGTAGTGCGCCAAGGTCCAGTCACCGGCAATGCGCAGGCAGGCCGGTTGCCGGCTGGTATCCAGAGTGAGGCTGGGGGTGGTCATAGGCTCCATGCAACTGACTCGGCGCTAAGGCTCAGGGGCTGATCATAGCGCAGCAGGCCGGGGCTGTTTGGTGATTATGTGCTGTGTACCAGCAGGTATTGATTACCCGGCTGGCACATCGTCGACCACCTTGAAGCGCAGTACGCCAATCACTTGGCCATCCTCGGTCAGAACCCGCACCTGCCACCTGCCCGCCGGGTTGGGTGGGAAGTTCTGCTTGTGCGTCCAGGCCCGGTAGCCTTCCTTGCGCCCACCGTGGATGTCGAGGGCAATGCGGTCCACCTCCTGGCCGTCCTTCTGCCACACGTGGTAGATCCGCTCATTCAGGCCGCGTGGTGCGTTGATGGCGGTATAGGCGTACAAGCCGCTGCTGCGAATGCTGCTGGCGGCAATTTCGTGCAGCGACTCGCCTGGCTGGCGGTTCAGCACTTCGGTGCTCACCGCCACCTCGGTCATCCACAGGGTTGCCGGCGGTACCCAGGAGCGCAACCACCAGCCGCCAGCACCCACCGACAGCGTGACCAGCAACAAGGCCACAGCCCGGCGCCAGTTGTTGATCGGAAAACTGCTGGCCAAGCTGGGAAACGACAGCGCCATGGCGATGATCAGCGCCAGCTTGAAGCTTTGCGCGGTGGTCAGGTGGACGATGATCGGCAGCGCCGTGAGCAACGCAGCGAACAGGGTGAGGGTATGCAGCGCCAGGAACAGCCAGCGCCGCGGAGCGAGCCATTTGTAGTACAGCGGGTCGATGATCGACACCAGGCCGGCAGCGCCGAGCAGGCCGGTGAACACCAACTGGCCGCTGTTCCAGGTCGTGGTGATGAAGAAGAAGGGCAAAACGAAGAACAGTGTTTCCTGGTGGATCATCTGCGTGGCGTAGCGCAGCAGTGGCTGCGGGATTTCGCGGTTGAACGTGCGCGCGAACAGGCCGGTGAGTAAGTTTTCCAGCATCAGCCACACCCAGCTCACCAGCATCAGCACGGCAACCCAACTGGCCAGGCCGGCCTGGCGGTCGACCAGGATGAAGCTGCCGATGCCGGAAAGAAAACCCCCAAGCGCGATGATGCCGGGATAGCGTTTGAGCAGTTCGATGATGCGCTGGACGATGCGGGGGATCTGAGGCATTGGCTCTACAACAGGAGAGAGTTGGGTGGCTGTGCCGGCCGCTTCGCGGGTAAACCCGCTCCCACTGGATCACCACAGCTTCTGCAACAGTGGGGTCCCTGTAGGAGCGGGTTTACCCGCGAAGAGGCCAGTACTGGCAAAAGAATACCGCTGATTCACCGCCGGCGTGTAGCACCGCTCGGCCGCTGTGGGCCATGCCGCCGCCAGCGCAACAGCCCCGCGGCCACGATCAGCCCTACCAACAGGGCACCCAGCCCATAGAATTCGTCATAACCGAGCAGCGGCTTTTCAATGCGTACGTAGCCGTCTTCCCTGAGCAATTCCCGCATCGCCTGGTTGGCTTGCTCCAGGGTGACCTGGCGCAGTTTGCGCACCGGGTTGGTGAAGCGGCCGTCGGTGTAGTCGTTCAGCGCCCCCCAGTAGTAGTCGGCCAACGCACTGTTGCCTTGGGTGCTCCAGCTTTCCTTGGCGACGCTGGCATCCTTGATGCGGGCGAACGTATCCGGGTCCAGCCCTTCTTTGCGCAGGTGCTTGAACAACCGCTGCATGACCGCTACGGCCTTGTCGATGTCATCGCGCTCCAGGTCGGCATTGACGCTGAGCAGGCCGGTGTCACCGAAGCTTTCGCGCTGCACCGAGGGCCCATAGGACAAGCCATTGCGCAGGCGCAGCTGGTCGTAGATGGCCCAGTCCAGGTAGCGTGCCAGCAGGTCGAGGGTGGCCTGGTGGTCGTTGTCCAGTACCGGCTCGATGAAAAGCCAGTGCAGTTTCACGCTGTCACCGAGCCAGCCACGGGTCAGATCGCGACGCTGCTCGGCTTGCTGGGTGATGCTATCCAGGTTGCGGCGCTCTTCTGGCTCGGTGGCCGGCAGCTCGCCAAACGAGCGTTCCAGATAGGCTGGCAACAGGCGGTCCAGGCCACCGACCATGATCAGGGTCATGTTGTTGGCGGCGTACCAGCGGTCGCGCAGGGCCTGGACCTGTTCCAGGGTCATGTCGTCGACGTTGGAGCGCTCTGGGCACTTCAGGCCCAGCTCGGTGGCCAGTTGGTCGCTGGCGGGGTGACCGATGTCCTGGCGGTCGAGCCAGCGCTGCAGGTGGCCGTAGTGGCCGCCATCCTCGCGTTCGATGATGCGTTTGGCGGTGGCCAGGGCCTTGGCATCGATGTGGGTATCGCGGATGACCGCCAGCAACAGGTCGAGTACCTTGCGCTGGTTGCGCGCCGGTGCTTCGATGACGAAAGTGGTATCGGCACTGCTGGTAAAGGCGTTCCATTCCCCGCCCAGCGCCTGCAGGCGCTCTTCCAGGCCGCCTTCGCCGGTTTCATCGATGCCGCTGAACAGCAGGTGCTCAAGCAGGTGCGGCAGCTCTTTCTGCTCGCAATCGAAATCATCCAGCCCAACCCCGACCACCAGGCGTATCGCCACATGGTCACGCTCGTAGCCATTTTTCAGAATCACCTGCAGGCCGTTGGGCAACAGGTAGCCTTCCACCCGCGACCGGTCGAGGGCGAAAGTGGGCAGGCTGCAGATCAGGATGCAAACGAACATCAGGCAACGCATGGGCGAGCTAGGGTCCTCAGCTAGGCAGAATCATGGCTGGCTTCGTCTGGCACACTGTCGAGCATCAACCCGCCGGTGTCCGAGCCGCCCAGTACCACATAGGCACTGCTACAGAACAAAGAGTTCAAACGCTTCATGTCGGCGATCAGCTCCAAGTGTAGCGAACTGGTCTCGAGGCTTTGCATGACTTTGCGCTGCAGGCGGCTGACGTGGGCGTGGGCCAGGCGCCGCTCCTGGGCCCGGAACCGGCGTTTTTCACGCAGCAGCAAGCGGGCGCTTTCCGGGTCGGCGCTGAGGAACACCGACAAGCCCAGGCGCAGGTTGGCCAGCAATTGTTCCTGCAGGCCGGTCAGCTCTTCGAGGCCGACCTGGGAAAACTCACGGCGCTGGCTGGTCTTCTGCTGCTGGACCTTGCGCAGCATGCGTTCGATGAGGTCGCAGGCCAGCTTGAGGTTGATAGCCACTTCGATGATTTCCGCCCAGCGACGGTTGTCTTGCTCGCTGAGGTCCTCGCGTGTCATCTGCGCCAGGTACAGCTTGATCGCGCTGTACAGGGCGTCGGCATCTTCGCCCAGGGCGCGTACCTGCTGGGGCAGCGCCGTCTGGGTGCCCCGCAGGGCCCCCAGCATGGCTTCGAGCAGGCTGTCGACGATGTCGCCCAGGCGCAGGGTTTCCCGCGCGGCATTGGCCAGGGCCAGGCTGGGGGTCTCCAGTGCGGACGCGTCGAGGTGGCGCGCACGGATCTGGCCGTTGCTGTGTTCCCGCTCGGGCAGCAGCACATTGCACAACCGACCCATGGGGTTGACCGTGGGTAGCATCAGCAAGCAACGGGAGGTGTTGTAGAGCAGGTGGAAGCCGATGACCAGCTCTTGCGGGCTGAAGCTCAGCGAGTCCATCCAGCCTACCAGCGGGTGCAGTACGGGAATGATCAACACCAGGCCGATCAGCTTGTACAGCAGGCTGCCCAAGGCCACCCGGCGGCCGGCGGCGTTCTGCATGCTGGTGCTGATGAACGCCAGCAGGCCACTGCCGATGTTGGCGCCGACTACCAGGCCAATGGCCACCGGCAGGCTGATGACCTCGGCACCGGCCAGGGTCGCCGTGAGGAGAACGGCCGCCAAGCTGGAATAAGAGACCATGGCGAACGTCGCCCCGACCAGGGCATCGAGCATGATGTCGCCCGTCAGCGAGGCGAACAGTACCTTCACGCCCTGGGCATGGGTGATGGGCGCGGCGGCCTGTACGATCAGCTCCAGCGCCAGGATGATCAGGCCCAGCCCGATACCCACCCTGCCCAATTGGCCAGCCCGCGTCTGTTTGCGCGAAAGGAAGAAGATGACGCCGAGGAAGATCAACAGCGGCGACAGCCAGGATAGGTCGAACGTGAGTACCCGGGCCATCAGCGCAGTGCCGACATCGGCGCCGAGCATGATTGCCAAGGCGGGGGTCATGGCCATCAGGCCCTGGCCGACGAACGAGGTGACCAGCATGGCCGTGGCGTTGCTGCTTTGCACCATGGCAGTGACCAGAATGCCGGCAATGAATGCCAGCGGGCGCTTGTTCATGTTCTGGCCAATGATGCGCCGCAGATTCGAGCCGAATACCCGAAGGATGCCGGTGCGCACGATATGGGTGCCCCAGACCAGTAGCGTTACGGCCGAGAGCAGGTTGAGCAGGGTCAGCATGGCGAAGGCCCCCTGAAGCACAGGCCCATGGGGCCAAGGGAAGAAACGTGAGCGTTCGAATAGGTTTTCATTGCTCACTCAAAGCTTTAGCTGTTTTGCGCAGTGCTTGCCAGCTTCGCACGGTAGTCATCAATTTGAAACATACCGTGAATGAATCATTGCCGGTCTTGCAGGCGCAACGTAGCAGCCATTCAAAAATGAAAAAGGGGCCCCGTAGGGCCCCCGCTGTCCTGCACGTTCCGCTCTTACTGACCCGGAATGTCCTTGCGCAGTTTCACTGGGTCATGCTCTTTGCCGTCCTTGCGGGCCAGGGCAGTGCGCATGCGAATGTTGATGGCCTCTACCGCCAGCGAGAAGGCCATGGCGAAGTAGACGTAGCCTTTGGGCACGTGCACGTCGAACGCTTCGGCGATCAGTACGGTACCGACCACGATCAGGAACGACAGTGCGAGCATCTTCAGCGATGGGTGCTTGTCGATGAAGTTGCTGATGGCGCCGGCGCACAGCATCATCACCAGTACGGCCACGACGATGGCAGCGATCATCACTGGCACGTGGGACACCATGCCTACTGCGGTAATCACCGAGTCCAGCGAGAACACGATGTCGATGATGGCAATCTGAATGATGGTGTAGAAGAACTTGCCACCTGCGCCTTTGGGCGCTTCATCGTTTTCGTCCTCACCTTCCAGGCCGTGGTAGATCTCTTGGGAGCTTTTCCACAGCAGGAACAGGCCGCCGAAGAACAGGATCAGGTCACGCCCGGAGATGCCCTGGCCGAGCACCACGAACAGGTCGGCGGTAAGGCGCATGACCCAGGTGATCGACAACAGCAGCATGATGCGGGTGACCATGGCCAGGGCCAGGCCGAAGATCCGGGTGCGCGGCTGCATGTGCTTGGGCATGCGGCTGACCAGGATCGAGATCATGATGATGTTGTCGATCCCGAGGACGATCTCAAGCGCGGTGAGGGTAAAAAAGGCAACCCAGATTTCCGGGCTGGTCAGCCATTCCATGTTGTTTCCTTCGAGCGGTAAAGGCGACGCGCCCTGCAGGGCGCGTCGCGGTGGGGTAATACGCGTTTATTAAAGACTACTGAACAGCGGGAAAATGCCCATCAGCAGCGCGGCGAACATTATGCACAGGCACACCAGCACTGCCCACTTGAGCGTGAAGCGCTGGTGATCGCCAAACTCGATACCGGCCAGGGCTACCAGCAGGTAGGTCGAGGGCACCAGTGGGCTGAGCAGGTGTACCGGCTGGCCGACGATCGATGCGCGGGCCATTTCAACCGGGCTGATGCCGTAGTGGCTGGCGGCCTCGGCCAACACTGGCAAAACCCCGTAGTAGAACGCGTCGTTGGACATGAAGAAGGTGAACGGCATGCTCACGATTGCGGTGATCACTGCCATGTAGGGGCCCATCGCTTCAGGGATGACTGCCAGCAGGCTCTTGGACATGGCATCGACCATGCCGGTGCCCGACAGAATGCCCGTGAAGATGCCCGCGGCGAAGATCAACCCGGTGACTGCCAGCACGCTGCCGGCATGGGCGGCGATGCGGTCTTTCTGCTGTTGCAGGCAGGGGTAGTTGACGATCATGGCAATGCTGAAGGCGATCATGAACAGCACCGGCAGCGGCAGGATACCGGCGATCAGCGCGACCATCAGGGCGGCAGTCAGCGCGCCATTGAAGTACAGCAGCTTGGGGCGGCGGGCCTCAGGGAATTGCGAAACGGTGATATCGCTATGGTCGGTGTCATCGGTTGGCAGGTGCAGTTCACCCAGGCGGGCACGCTCACGCTTGCCGTACAGGTAGGCAATGGCCAGGATGGCCAGTACGCCGAACAACATGGCCGGGATCATCGGCACGAAAATGTCCGACGGGTCCACGTGCAGGGCGCTGGCGGCACGTGCGGTCGGGCCGCCCCAAGGGGTCATGTTCATCACGCCGCCGGCCAGAATGGTCAGGCCGGCCATGATTCGCGGGCTCATCCCCAGGCGGCTGTACATCGGCAGCATGGCGGCGCAGCAAATCATGTAAGTGGTGGCGCCATCACCGTCGAGCGAAACCACCAGGGCCAGTACGGCGGTACCCACCGAGACTTTCAGCGGGTCGCCCTTGACCAGCTTGAGGATCTTGCGCACGGCCGGGTCGAACAGGCCGGAGTCGATCATCAGGGCGAAATACAGGATTGCGAACATCAGCATCACGCCGGTAGGCGCGAGCTTGCTGATGCCCTCGAGCATCATCGGGCCGATCTTGGCGGAAAAACCGCCGAACACGGCGAACAGGATCGGTACCAGGATCAGCGCGATCAAGGCCGACAGGCGCTTGGTCATGATCAGGTACATGAAGGTGATGACCATGGCAAAGCCGAGGAAGGTCAGCATGGCAATACTCCAGGCGTGGCGCTACGAAAGGAACGTCGATTCGGGCGGGTCAGCGCGTTTGGCGCTGCACGGGGAGCATGCGGAGGGGGATTGCGCGAAGGCGGGCACAGGAATACATCAGGATCACCATTGTTGTTGTTGATTGGGCCGGGCGCGGTTGTTACCGGGCGCCCTGGCTGACCGGTCTTGTGCCGGTGGTGGCGCTATCCTATGAGCACAAGCTTTCAGCCAGCTTTCGCTGAAGCAAAGGCGACGAGAGGTAGATGATGCAGCATGTGACCGAGGGTGGCTGCCATTGCGGCGCGTTGCGGTATCGGCTGGCGGGTGACCTGACGGACATCGCCCACTGCCACTGCACAATCTGTCGGCGGGTAAGTGGTGGGCTGGTCGTGACCTGGCTGACCCTACCCCGCTCGGATTTCCATTGGTTAACGGGTAAGCCGAACTGCTACGTGGCCCCGCCCAGTTGCAGCCGTTACTTTTGTGGGCGGTGTGGGGCCCATGTGGCGCTGGTGACCACGCACAGTCCCGAGACCATCGATGTGACCGTGGCCACCCTCGACCACCCGGAGGGCGTGCGCGCCAACCGCCATATCTGGGTAGACAGCCGGTTGCCTTGGCTGCACCTTGATGAGGATTTGCCGGAGGAGCACGGGGAACGCCTTTAAGATGCTGTGCTCGTGCTGCGGGCCCTGCCGCTGGCAAGCCAACTCCAATAGGTGTAAGCCGGCTCGCCGCGGATAGGCGCCGTTACAACTGCAGGCCACCTGCAGCCTTGTGCAGTGCCCGCAAATGCTCGCCTATCTGCTTCACATTGGCCTCTACCGCAGAAATTTCCCTGGCCCGCGAGGGGGCCAGCAGCGCCCTTACCTCCTTGTCCAGGTTGGTACTCAGGCGCAGCAACCTGGCCTGCCGTTCCTTGCTCTCCCGCTCCAGGTGTTCGCGTTCTTCGGGCTGCGGCAGTCCATAGCCTTTGCTGTCGAGCAATTCTGCCGGGCGGCTGAGGAAGCCGCTGTTGGCAAGCATTTGCTTGAGGGTGGCATCGGCCTTGTTGACGCTGCCATCTTTCAACGCTGCGGCATTCAGGTAGCGCTGCTTGACCTCGTCCTGGGCCAGCAACAGTTGCCGGCGCAGGCTGGCCTGCTCCAGTAGCAGCAGCGCAGCGCTGGTGCGCAGGTCGGCCTGGGCGAACCAGGGGCGACGTTGCTCGGCGCTCAAGGCCAGCCAGTCTTCTACCAGTTGCTGCTGGATCGGCAATTGCTTGCGCAGCACCTCGAACATGGCCTGGTACCGCTCGCGGTAGGAGTCGAAGCGGTAGCCCAGGCGCAGCGCCTCGCGGGGGTTGTCGAGCACGCTCGTGTCGGCCAGCCCCCTGCCCTTGAGCACGGCCAGCAAACCGTTGGGCATGATGCTGTCCAGGTCATTCAATTGCGGGTTGGCGGTGCCGCTGCGCAGCAACTTCAATGACTCTACGGCACAGTTGTTGGACAGGAACCAGTAGTTGCCGTCGTAGCTCCAGTGCATTTCGGCAGCCTGGCGCACCAGGTTTTCAATCTCTTCGCGGTTCAGCTTCAAGGGCACCGAGGCCAGGCTGCGCAGCTCTGTCTTGGTGTATTCGTCGATGACCTGGCCCAGCGGCAGCACGAACAGGCGCGATGGATAGACGCCGACCAGGCCGTCCCAGCTCGATAGCTGCACATCGTTGACGAACGCGCGGTATGACAGCACCAGGCTCTGGTCCAGGTCGAGGCGGCAGTCTGGCCCGCGGGGGCGGCCGGGTCTGCAGATGACCAGGCGCAGCATGCTGTGGCCCCAGCGGCTGACCAGGTTCTGGTTGGCTTCGGCCAGCAGGTAGTCCACTTCATAAACCCGTTCGGGGTCGATTTCGCCCAGTGGCTGGCGGGCGAAGTCGCTACCGGCATTGATGAATGGCAAGCCCCTGGCGCAAGTGTTCTGTGGCGGTGCCCAGCCGAAATGCTCATGCAGGTACTGGTTGAGCGCCGGGCGGCGACAACCGTAGCTCGGGTCCAGGAGGAAGTACTCCATGTTCACCGCGAGGTATTCCTTGGGGCTGCTGAGTTCATAGCTGTCGGGGCTGCGCACGAACTGGCCGTTGTGCTGCTCACGCTCACCCCGGCGGCCCACGTATTGCGGCCAGCCGGCCAGGTCAAGCAGGCGTGGGTCATCGCTCAGGGTGAAGCGGCGCTCAGCCTGGCCGCGGCATTCCTCAGGCAGGCCGATTTTGCCCACGGTGCCCTGTTGGCGTTTACAGCGGGCAATCAGCGATCTTTCACGGCTGGGCCATAGGCGCGCACGGTCGTAGATGTGGCTGAGTTCGTGCAGGACAGTGGCCAGTAGCTCTTGTCGCACGGTGCCATGAGGGCGGTTGGTGCGCTCAATGGCGGCACTGCCATCGGTGAGCCCGGGCAGCAGGCGACGGTTGAGCTGAAGCGTGGACACCAGTGTGGCCTGCCCATAGGCGTCGGCTGGCATGTTGTCGCTCCAGCTCACCTGCACGCGGCGGTCGAGTTGCTGCTTGAAGCGCGGGGGCAGCTTGGCCATGGCCTCGTCAAGCAGGGCCTGGCTGGCTTGAGTCTGCTGTGGGTCGAGGCCGGACGACTGCAGCTCGAGCTGCAGGCCGGCCAGGGCGGGCGTGCCGAGCAGCGTCAGGGCGCAGCCGAGCAGCCAGGCACGCACGGGCTTCACAGTGCGAGGATGGCTTCGGCCAATACCTGGTCGCTGGCGCCGCGTGCTTCCGGAACGCGCTCGCGCAGGGTGGTGAGGGCAGCTTCGAGCTGCGCGCCACGGATGTCCCCGTTGCTGGCCACGAAGCTGGCAGCGTCGTCGTGGGCTTCGCGTACCACTTTCGAGTCGCGGATCGAAGTGGTGGTGTCCGAGGTGAAGTCGATCGAGCGGCCAAAGGCACGCACGATGATGTTGCTGGTGGCCACCAGGGTCTGTGCCTGGGCCAGGTCAGCCAGCAGCAACATGCCGAGGGTAGCGGCAATCAGCGGTTTACGCATGGAGCATCTCCGAAAAATTACAGGGAGTCAGATGTAGTCATTGGACGAGAATTGCTTGCGCCAGTTCCAGATCGCCAACGCCCTGCCGTGCGCAATTATGGCGTAATGATTCCAGGGCAGCTTCCAGCCGAGCACCGCGGATCTGGCCATGGGTGGCGACGAATACCGCGGCATCGTCACGGGCCTCACGCACCAATTTGCGATCAAAGGGTGCAGTGGTGACCTGGCTGGTGGCGTAGGCTGAGATCACCAGGCCTTGGGTAGTGGTGTCCATGGCATGGGCGCTGGCCATGCCGGCAAGGGAAAACAGCAGCGGCAACAGATAACGCATGGGCTCTACGACAACTGGAAGTAAGGGTGGCGAGGGCTGGCCTGGCTGTACGGGGCACCCGGCACAGCCTGGGCGCTTGCCGGCGCTTAGATTGCCAGAATGGCCTGGGCCAGTTCGGCGTCGCTGGCCTGCAGGCTTGGCATTTGTGCGCGGATGTGCCGGAACGCGCTTTCCAGCTTGGCACCGCGGATATCGCCTTGGCTGCCTACGAAGCTGGCAGCGTCGTCACGGGCGGCCTGGACGATTTTATCGTCACGGAACGACGAAGAAACATCCGAGGTGGCGTCGGTGGACGCAGCTACTGCCCCTACTACAGCGTCAGTGGTGACGACGAAACTGGTGGCGTTTGCGGTGCCAGCCAGGCTCAGCATAAGAGCGGCGCCAATCAGATATTTACGGGACATTTCGTGCACTCCTGAACTCGGGTCGGGTGGTTCTGCTTATCGGACGCTCGCATTGCTGGTCGCGGTACTTATGACAGTGGTTTCTACCAGACTGCCAAGCCAAGCGTATCACGCGCGGGTGTTTCCAGATGTTAACGAAGAACGGGCCGTCAACTGTATCGGTTTGGATTTGTACTACACAAACTGTATCTGTTCAGCGCTTGGCGCTGACCTCTGCATGCCACAAACAAAAAACCCGTCGCAGTTGCCTGCAACGGGTTTCAGGAATTCGCGGTGCCGGCCGAAGCCGGCAAGCCGGTGCTTAGCGCCAGAAAGGCTTGCTCAGCTCTTCGTAACGCTGCGACTCGCTGATGCCAGCGTCGGCCAGCAGGCGAGCGTCCAGGCGAGCCAGTTGACGGCGGCTTGCCATGCGGCGCTGCCACAGCACCAGAGTGGACAGTGCGCGCAGCGGCAGCGATGCGTTGGATTGCTGGGCATTGCTTTCAAAAACCAGACCGGAACTGAGGGTACGTTCCATGATGCTTCATCCTTCCGCTTATGGCGGGATTAGGTAGTGATTTAACTGATGCCAATGATCCTCCTCTCTTGTCCAGAACAGTAGATACAGTTCATGCGAAAGACGATGGCTCAGTTAACTGTGTAACCCTACTGTTGCACTCGAAACAGGCGAAACTGTACTGGTCTGCATCTTTATGGTGCATTTTTGGTATGTGGCGATGTTCTGCAGGCTTGAAAGAAGCCTAGGACAGGTACAGTAGTACAGTTCTGGATATTCTTGGGTCTGGACGTGAAACGCGAATGGGCTGGAACAGCAGAAGCGGGGCTGCTGTTCCATGCCGCCGCTGGATCAGCTCGCTTGCATGCGGCCGGTTTCTTCCAGGTTCTCGTGCCAGCTCAGCGCTTCGCGCAGGATATGTGGCGTATGGCCGCCACGTTGGCAGGCGCGCTCGAAGTAATCGTTCAGTGCCGCGCGGTAGTCTGGGTGCACACAGTTGTCGATGATCACGCGTGCCCGCTCGCGCGGGGCCAGGCCACGCAGGTCGGCCAAACCTTGTTCGGTGACCAGGATGTCCACGTCGTGTTCGGTATGGTCCACATGGCTGACCATTGGCACCACACTGGAAATTGCACCGCCTTTGGCAATCGACTTGGTAACGAATACAGCAAGGTGGGCGTTACGGGCGAAGTCACCCGAGCCACCGATCCCGTTCATCATCCTGGTGCCACACACGTGGGTGGAATTGACGTTGCCGTAGATGTCGAACTCCAGCGCGGTATTGATACCGATGATGCCCAAGCGCCGCACGACCTCCGGATGGTTGGAGATTTCCTGCGGGCGCAGTACGAGCTTGTCCTTGTAGCGTTCGAGGTTACCGAATACATCGGCATTGCGGCGGGTCGACAGGGTGATGGAGCTGCCCGATGCAAAGCGCAGCTTGCCGGCGTCGATCAGGTCGAAGGTCGAGTCCTGCAGCACTTCGGAGTACATGGTCAGGTCTTCGAAGGGCGACTCGATCAAGCCGCACATCACGGCGTTGGCAATGCTACCGATGCCGGCCTGCAGTGGGCCGAGCTTGTTGGTCATGCGGCCAGCTTCCACTTCCTTCTTCAGGAAGTTGATCAGGTGGTTGGCGATACCCTGGGTTTCGTCATCTGGCGGCAACACGGTAGATGGCGAGTCCGGTTGGTCGCTGATGACGATACCCACGATCTTCGCCGGGTCGATCGGGATGGCGGTGCTGCCGATACGATCGTCGACCTTGACCAGCGGAATGGGCGTGCGGGTCGGGCGATAGGTGGGGATATAGATGTCGTGCAAACCTTCGAGGTTGGTGTTGTGCGAGAGGTTGATCTCGACAATCACCTGCTTGGCGAAGATGGCGAAACTGGCCGAGTTACCCACCGATGTAGTAGGTACGATGTGGCCCTGCTCAGTGATGGCCACGGCTTCGATGACCGCGATGTCCGGCAGCTTCAATTGCTGGTTGCGCAGTTGTTCGACGGTTTCCGACAGGTGCTGGTCGATGAACATCACCTTGCCGTCGTTGATGGCCTTGCGCAGGGTGCTGTCTACCTGGAAAGGCATGCGGCGGGCCAATACACCGGCCTCGGTCAGTTGCTTGTCCAGGTCGTTGCCCAGGCTGGCGCCGGTCATCAGGCTGATCTTCAGTGGCGACTGTTTGGCACGTTCGGCCAGTGCATGCGGGACGGCCTTGGCCTCACCGGCGCGGGTAAAGCCGCTCATGCCGACAGTCATGCCGTCCTCGATCAGACCAGCGGCATCAGCCGCACTCATTACCTTGCTGTGCAGAGAGGACAAGCGGATACGGTCACGGTACATGGATTGTTATCTCGGGCTGCTGAAACTACTGCAGCGCAGTCTAGAGATTTCGCCCATTGCCGTCCCACGACCATGGTCGTATGAGAAGCCTCTCGGTAGAGCCGTTGATCCGGATCAATAAAAAGAAAGCCCCGGTAGATGCTTACCGGGGCTTCCTTTATATCGGCGGGTTTGCTGCGGCGCTTTATTCCACAGCCTTGACCATGTCTTCGATGACCTTCTTGGCGTCACCGAATACCATCATGGTTTTGTCCAGGTAGAACAGTTCGTTATCCAGGCCGGCGTAGCCACTGGCCATCGAGCGCTTGTTGACGATGATGGTCTTGGCCTTGAACGCTTCGAGAATCGGCATGCCGGCAATGGGCGACTTGGGATCGTTTTTTGCCGCCGGGTTGACCACGTCGTTGGCGCCCAGCACCAGTACCACGTCGGCCTGGCCAAACTCGGCGTTGATGTCTTCCATCTCGAAGACCTGGTCGTAAGGGACTTCGGCTTCGGCCAGCAGCACGTTCATATGCCCAGGCATACGCCCCGCAACCGGGTGAATCGCGTACTTCACGGTTACACCGTTGTGGGTCAGCTTTTCGGTCAGTTCCTTGAGTGCATGCTGGGCACGGGCCACCGCCAGGCCATAGCCCGGAACGATGATCACGCTGTCGGCATTGCTCAACAGGAAGGTGGCATCGTCAGCCGAGCCGGACTTGACCGGGCGCTGCTCTTGCGAGCCTTGCGCCGCCCCCGCGTCGGTGTCGCCACCAAAGCCGCCGAGGATGACGTTGAAGAACGAACGGTTCATCGCCTTGCACATGATGTACGACAGGATGGCGCCAGAAGAGCCCACCAACGAGCCCGCGATGATCAGCATCGAGTTGTTCAGCGAGAAGCCGATACCCGCAGCTGCCCAACCCGAGTAGCTGTTGAGCATTGAAACAACCACCGGCATGTCGGCGCCGCCAATCGGAATGATGATCAGCACACCCATGACAAAGGCCAAGGCCAGCATCAGGGTGAAGGCACTGTAATGGCCGGTGAACGTGAACAGCAGGCCCAAGGCGATGGTGGTCAGGCCCAGGATCAGATTGAGCTTGTGCTGACCGGCGAACTGTACGGGTGCGCCCTGGAAGAGGCGGAATTTGTATTTGCCCGACAGCTTGCCGAAAGCGATCACCGAGCCAGAGAAGGTAATGGCACCAATGGCTGCGCCGAGGAACAGTTCCAGGCGGTTACCGGTAGGGATCGGGTCGCTGATGGCTGCAACGATGCCCATCGACTGCGGTTCGAGCACTGCGGCGATGGCGATGAACACCGCAGCCAGGCCGATCATGCTGTGCATGAAGGCGACCAGCTCGGGCATCTTGGTCATCTCGACCCGCTTGGCCATGATCGAACCGGCGGTACCACCGACCAGCAGGCCGACCAGTACGTAACCGATGCCGGTCGTAGCCCCACCGTTGCCGATGGAGAGCGCCGCGAGCTTGTAGATGAGGCCAACCGTAGTGAGGATGGCGATGCCCATGCCGATCATGCCGAACAGGTTGCCGCGCCGCGAGGTTGTCGGGTGCGACAGGCCCTTGAGCGCCTGGATGAAGCACACCGAGGCGACGAGGTAGAGGAGCGTTACCAGATTCATGCTCATGCTTACTTCTGCGCCTCGTTCTTGGTTTTCTTCTTGAACATTTCCAGCATGCGGCGGGTGACCAGGAAGCCACCGAACACATTGACTGCGGCCAGGGCCACCGCCAGGGTGCCCATCAGTTTGCCGGCAGGGGTCACGGTCAGGGCGGCGGCCAGCATGGCACCGACGATGACGATCGCCGAGATGGCATTGGTGACCGCCATGAGTGGGGTGTGCAGCGCCGGGGTGACGTTCCACACCACGTGGTAGCCCACATAAATGGCCAGCACGAAGATGATCAGGTTGTAGATGCCGTGGGAAATCAGCATGTCTTCCATTGTCGTGCTCCTTAGCCGTTCTTGCGGACGACCTGGCCATCGCGGCACATCAGGCAGGCCGCGACGATGTCGTCTTCGAGGTTGATGGTCAGTGCGCCGTCCTTGTCGAACAGCAGCTTCATGAAGTCCAGCAGGTTGCGCGCATACAGCGCCGAGGCATCGGCGCCGACCTGGGCCGGCAGGTTGGTAGGGCCGACGATGGTCACGCCATGCGCCTGAACGACCTGGTCCGCCACGGTCAGCGGGCAGTTGCCGCCTTGGGCCGCGGCCAGGTCGATGACGACCGAGCCAGGCTTCATCTGGGCCACTGTTTCGGCACTGAGCAGGGTTGGCGCCTTGCGGCCAGGGATCAATGCGGTGGTGATGACGATATCCGCCTGCTTGGCGCGCTCGTGCACGGCCTGGGCCTGGCGTTGCATCCAACTGGCTGGCATCGGCCGGGCATAGCCGCCGACGCCTTCGGCGCACGCCCGTTCTTCGTCGGTCTCGTAGGGGACGTCGATGAACTTGGCGCCCAGCGACTCGATCTGCTCCTTCACCGCCGGGCGTACGTCGGACGCCTCGATCACTGCGCCCAGGCGCTTGGCCGTGGCGATGGCCTGCAGGCCGGCAACGCCCGCACCCAGGATCAGTACCCGGGCGGCTTTGACCGTACCGGCGGCGGTCATCAGCATGGGCATGAAGCGTGGGTAGTGATGGGCAGCCAGCAGCACGGCCTTGTAACCGGCAATGTTCGCCTGTGACGACAGCACGTCCAGGCTCTGCGCCCTTGACGTGCGGGGCGCGGCCTCCAGCGCGAAGGCGGTGATCCCGCGTTCGGCCATCTTGCCGATCAGTTCGCTGTTGAAGGGGTTGAGCATACCTACCAGCAGGCTGCCGCTGTTGATCAGGGCCAGTTCCTGGTCGTTGGGCGCGACCACCTTCAGGACCAGTTGGGCGCCGTATGCATCGGCTGCGGTCCCCAGGGAAGCACCCACGGCCTCATAGGCACTGTCCGGAATGGCGGCGTTGAGCCCTGCCCCCCGTTGAACGGTGACCTGATGGCCCTGGCCAATCAGTTTCTTGATGGTTTCGGGGGTCGCAGCGACCCTTGTCTCACCGGTCTGCGTCTCGAGAGGAACACCAATGTGCACGACTATTTCTCCTGCGGTGACCTTTGTTTTTGTCAAAGCCAGCGCACTGCGAATGGTGTGCTGGGTGGCTGTGGAGCGCCATCCCGCCGGATCCTGGGCGGGCGAAGCATTTTGCAGACGAACCCATAGGGCTTCAACCGGTTCTGGAGCGAAACGAAGTTAAAACTACAAGTCACCCTGTGACCGCTTGTCGCACGCATAAGGTCGCAGCCCATCAACTACGGGCTTTTGCCAGATTAGGAGGAAAAAACAAAAAAATTTTGGCCAGTTCGCTGATGGCTTGTTCGATGTCGCAAAATAACCCGCAAAGCCCCGTAGTCAGGACGGTTAGCGGGTATTTTTGTGCGTACGTAACAGTTTACGAATATGCGACAAATATATATATCTGTAGGTGTTAAAAATAATTGACTACGGGGTCAGGTTGTCCCGTTCCTGGGCATATGCCTGCGCTTGGCTCACCAGCCAGTCACGGAATGCGCGCAGAGATGCGGACTCCACCTTGCGTTCTGGAATCATCAGATAGTAGGCCTTGTCGCTAGTCAGGACGTGTCTGTTAGCGACTACCAGCCTACCCTCCTGCAACTCGCGCTGGATCAGAAACGGCGGTATCAGCGCGACGCCCATCTCGTGCATGGCCGCTTGGGCAAGCATCGAAAACAGCTCATAGCGTGGGCCGGTCATGTCACGTTCCACATTCATGGCCACGCTTGCGAACCATTGCCGCCACGCGTACGGCCGCGTGCTCTGCTGCAACAGTGGCAGCTCAGCGATGTGCCGTGCTTCGAGCGTGCCTTGCCCGCCCAGCAGTGCCGGGCTGCATACGGGTAACGGGTTTTCCCCCATCAGCCGCTGCGACTGTGTGCCAGACCAGTCGCCATCACCAAAATAGATGGCGGCATCGAATGTTGTGTCCGCGAACAGAAATGGCCGGGTGCGGTTGGTGAGGTTCACGGTGACCTCCGGGTGGCGCTGCTGGAAGTCTTTGAGGCGCGGTAGCAGCCATTGGGTACCGAAGGTCGGTACTACTGCCAGTTCGATCACGCTGGCGCCCTGCTGTCGCATCACTGACAAGGTGTCGCGCTCCACTGCGTCCAGTTGCGCGGCAACCTGTCGGCTGTACGACAGGCCCGCCTCGGTCAGCTTCACACCACGGCGCGAGCGGCGGAACAACTCTACGTTAAGGAACGTTTCCAGGCTGGCAATCTGTCTGCAGACGGCGCCTTGGGTCAGGGAAAGCTCCTGGGCGGCCTTGGTGAAGCTCTGGTGACGTGCAGCGGCCTCGAAGCAAACCAATGCAGAGGTGCTGGGGATCTTGCGTCGCATGTACGTCAACCTCACTCGTAAGGCCGAAAATGTGGCGGGGTTCTGATTTTCGAAGTGACAAAATATCACTATATGGTGCGCAATCCTCGTTTGTATCAGCGGGCAATCAGTCCTAGGCTCAAAGGCACATAAAAACTCCGCCCCCTTCTCGAGGATTCCGCTCATGGCTGGTAAAGCAAGCTTCAACTGGATCGATCCACTGCTGCTGGATCAGCAGCTCACTGAAGAAGAGCGCATGGTGCGTGACAGCGCTTATCAGTTCGCCCAAGGCAAGCTGGCCCCGCGTGTACTCGAGGCGTTTCGTCATGAGCAGACCGACCCGGCGATTTTTCGCGAAATGGGGGAAGTGGGCCTGCTGGGTGCGACCATCCCCGAGCAATACGGCGGCAGTGGCTTGAACTATGTGTGCTATGGCCTGATTGCCCGCGAAGTGGAGCGCATCGACTCCGGTTATCGCTCGATGATGAGCGTTCAGTCTTCGCTGGTGATGGTGCCGATCAACGAATTTGGCACCGAAGCCCAGAAACAGAAGTACTTGCCCAAGTTGGCGAGTGGGGAATGGATCGGTTGCTTCGGTTTGACCGAGCCTAACCATGGCTCTGACCCGGGCTCGATGATTACCCGGGCCAAGAAGGTCGAGGGCGGTTATCGCCTGAGCGGCAGCAAAATGTGGATCACCAACAGCCCGATCGCTGACGTATTCGTGGTCTGGGCCAAGGATGACGCCGGAGATATCCGTGGCTTCGTCCTGGAAAAGGGCTGGCAGGGCCTGAGTGCGCCTGCAATTCATGGCAAGGTCGGTCTGCGCGCGTCGATTACCGGCGAGATCGTCATGGATAATGTGTTTGTGCCGGAAGAGAAC
Organism: Pseudomonas sp. PARCl1; assembly: GCF_947311875.1. Taxonomy (NCBI): domain Bacteria; kingdom Pseudomonadati; phylum Pseudomonadota; class Gammaproteobacteria; order Pseudomonadales; family Pseudomonadaceae; genus Pseudomonas; species Pseudomonas sp. PARCl1. The sequence goes on along the minus strand of NZ_CAMZMX010000023.1, from coordinate 2,199 downwards.
ATCTTCCCCGATGTGCGTGGCCTCAAAGGTCCGTTCACTTGCCTGAATTCGGCCCGTTACGGCATTTCCTGGGGGGCGCTGGGTGCTGCAGAGGCCTGCTGGCACACCGCCCGCCAATACACGCTGGACCGTCAGCAGTTCGGTCGCCCACTTGCTGCAAACCAGCTGATCCAGAAAAAGCTGGCCGACATGCAGACCGAGATCACGCTGGCGCTGCAAGGCTGCCTGCGCCTTGGGCGAATGAAGGACGAAGGCACCGCGGCGGTGGAAATTACCTCGATCATGAAGCGCAACTCCTGCGGCAAGGCGCTGGATATCGCACGCATGGCGCGCGACATGCTTGGTGGTAACGGGATTTCCGACGAGTTCGGTGTCGCCCGTCATCTGGTCAACCTGGAGGTGGTCAACACCTATGAAGGTACGCACGACGTGCATGCGCTGATCCTGGGCCGCGCGCAAACCGGTATCCAGGCTTTCTATTGATAAGGAGCCAGTCCATGGGCGCGTTATCACATCTGCGGGTGCTGGACCTGTCGCGCGTGTTGGCCGGTCCGTGGTCTGGCCAGATCCTCGCCGACCTGGGGGCTGACGTGATCAAGGTCGAGCGGCCGGGCAGTGGGGACGATACCCGCTCCTGGGGGCCGCCCTTCCTTAAAGGTGCCAATGGCGAGAACACGAGCGAGGCGGCTTATTATCTGTCGGCCAACCGCAATAAGCGGTCGGTGACGATCGATTTCACGCGGCCCGAGGGCCAGCGCCTGGTGCGTGAGCTGGCGGCGAAGTGCGATATCGTCATCGAGAACTTCAAGGTGGGTGGGCTGGCGGCCTATGGGCTGGATTACCAGAGCCTCAAGGCCGACAATCCGCGGCTTATCTATTGCTCCATTACCGGTTTCGGGCAGACCGGGCCTTATGCCCGGCGCGCTGGCTATGACTTCATGATCCAGGGGCTGGGTGGGCTGATGAGCCTGACGGGGCGCCCGGAAGGTGAGGAAGGCGCAGGCCCGGTCAAGGTGGGTGTCGCCCTTACCGACATTCTGACCGGGCTGTACTCAACGGTGGCCATGTTGGCTGCCCTCGCCCACCGTGACCAGACTGGGGTCGGTCAGCACGTCGACATGGCGCTGCTGGATGTGCAGGTGGCTTGCCTGGCGAACCAGGCAATGAACTACCTGACCACGGGCACGGCGCCCCGTCGCCTGGGCAATGCGCACCCCAACATCGTGCCTTATCAGGATTTTCCGACGGCGGATGGCGATTTCATTCTTACCGTGGGCAACGACAGCCAGTTCCGCAAGTTCGCCGAGGTGGCCGGGCAGCCTCAATGGGCGACTGACCCTCGCTTTGCCACCAACAAGCTGCGTGTGGCCAACCGGGCTGAGCTGATTCCATTGATTCGCCAGGCCACCGTGTTCAAGACCACGGCCGAATGGGTGAGCAAGCTGGAGGCAGCGGGTGTGCCGTGTGGGCCAATCAATGATCTTGCCCAGGTGTTCCGCGACCCCCAAGTGCTGGCTCGCGGGCTGGCGGTCAGTATCCCGCATGCGTTGGCAGGCAATGTGCCGCAGGTGGCGAGCCCGATACGTTTGTCGGCGACGCCTGTCGAGTATCGGCTGGCGCCGCCTATGTTGGGTGAGCATACCGAGGTGGTGCTTGAGGAGGTGTTAGGGCTAGGAGCGGAAGAAGTGCGCCAGTTGCGCAGCGTTGGCGTGTTGTAGGGAATGCTGGTCTAGCTATATAGCGGGGAGGCCGCCAGGCCTCCCCGCTTTGCTTTTTAAGCGCCCTGAAAGTTTATTTGAATTAAAGGTTGACGCCCTCTCGAATCCCCTTATAATGCGCCCCACTTCCAGCGACAACGGAACGACAAACTCCTTGAAATTCAATGAGTTAATCGATCCGGAAGGTGCTGTAAGGGCTACGATCGAATGATCGAATGCGGTTGAGATGATGGTTGACAGCGCTTCTAAACGCTGTATGATTCGCCTCCCGCTACGAGAGATCGCAGCGAGTCAAGTGTTTGAAGCTAAACGAGTTTCTCGCAAAAAACTTCAAAATAAACGCTTGACAGCAAATGAGGAAAGCGTAGAATGCGCGCCTCGGTTGAGACGAAACAATCTTAACCACCGCTCTTTAACAAATAGAATCAAGCAATTCGTGTGGGTGCTTGTGAGTACGGACTGATAGTCAAAAAGATTATCA